>DASVED010000313.1:0-34836 GCA_036380775.1 Actinomycetes bacterium | reverse complement strand
CGGCTGCGTGGTCAGGCGGCGCATAGACGGTGAGCAGGCGTACGAGCCCGTCGCCGATGTTGGTGAAGTTGTGCTGCGTCCCGGCCGGCACCACCACCAGGTCGCCGGCACCGACGTCTCGGGTCGCGCCGCCCACCTCGGCGCGGGCGGTTCCCTCGGTGAAGATCAGCACCTGGTCGTTCTCGTCGTGCACCTCGGCGCCGATGTCCTCGCCGTTCTGCAGGGTCATCGCCACCACCTGTGCGTGCTGGTTCGTGTCCAGCACGGTCCGGAAGTTGTCGTGCTGGGCCGCCGAGGCGCTCATGGTGATGTGGAACATGCCTGAGGGCCTACCCTGCCGGGTTCAGAGCCGAACGTCGTACCCTCAGGCCCGTGGCAGACGCGCCGATCGGCATCTTCGACTCCGGCTTCGGCGGTCTGACCGTCGCGCGCGCCGTGCTCGACCAGCTGCCGCACGAGCCGGTGCTCTACTACGGCGATACGGCCCGGCAGCCCTACGGTCCCCGGCCCATCGCCGAGGTCCGGTCGTTCGCCCTGGAGTGCCTCGACCATCTCGTGGACCAGGGCGTGAAGATGCTGGTGATCGCGTGCAACAGCGCGAGCGCCGCCGTCCTGCATGACGCACGTGAGCGTTACGCCGTGCCGGTCGTCGAGGTCATCCGGCCGGCGGTACGTCGGGCAGTTGCCGCCACCCGCAACGAGCACGTCGGGGTGATCTCGACGCTGGCCACCAAGACCAGCCGGGCCTACGAGGACGCCTTCGCCGCCGCCCCGCACATCCAGGTCACGACCCAAGCCTGTCCCCGGTTCGTCGAGTTCGTCGAGCAGGGCGTGACCGGCGGCGACGAGCTGATCAAGGTGGCCCACGAGTACCTCGACCCGGTGGCGGCCGCCGGCGTCGACACCGTGATCCTCGGCTGCACCCACTACCCGCTGCTGAGCGCGGTTGTCTCCTACGTCATGGGTGACGGGGTGACGCTCGTCTCGAGCGCCGAGGAGACCGCGAAGGAGGTCTACCGCACGCTGGTCGCCGCCGGGCTGGAGCGCGCCGGGGGTCTGCCTGAGCCCGAGCACCGGTTCCTCACCACCGGCGACCCCACCGCCTTCCGCGAGCTGAGCCGGCGCTTTCTCGGGCCCGAGGCCGCGACCGCCGAGGGTGTCGAGGCCGTCGCATGACCGGTCCGGGGATGCGGGTCACCGTGGTCGGCTGCTCGGGCTCGTTCCCGGGGCCGGTGAGTGCCTCCTCCTGCTACCTCGTCGAGGTCGACGGCTTCGCCCTGGTGCTCGATCTCGGCAGCGGGTCCCTCGGTCAGCTGCAGCGCTACCTCTCCCTGCGGGACCTCGACGCGGTGCTCGTCAGCCACCTGCACCCCGACCACTGCATCGACCTGCTGTCGCTGTACGTCGCCCGGACCTACGACCCCTCGGGACGCCACGGCCGGCTTCCCGTCTATGCCCCGGGCGGGGCGGCCGGCCACCTGGCCCGGGCCTACGGGCGGGCCGACGAGCCCGGGCTGGCGGGCTGTTTCGATTTCGTCGAGTGGTCCGAGGGGCCCCGCCAGGTCGGCCCGTTCACCGTGACGGCTGCCCGGGTCGCGCACCCGATCGAGACCTGGGCGATGCGTGTCGAGCACGACGGCCGGGCAGTCGCCTACTCCGGGGACACCGGACCGTGCGACGCCCTCGTCGAGATCAGCCGGGGGGCGGACCTGGCGCTGTTCGAGTCGTCGTTCGAGGACGGCCGGGACGATGCCGCGCCGGCCGACCTGCACCTGACGGCAGGCCAGGCGGCCCGGCACGCCGGCCTGGCCGACGTACGACGACTGGTCCTGACCCACCTGCCACCGTGGAACGACCCCGAGGTGTCGCTCGCCGCGGGGCGGGCGGCGTTCGGCGGACCGGTCGAGCTGGCCCGACCGGGTGCGACGTTCGAACTGTGAGACCCGGCATCTAGGGTCCTCGGCATGTCTCGTATCGACGGTCGTACGGCCGGCCAGCTCCGTCCGGTCACGTTCACGCGCGGCTGGCTCGACCACGCCGAGGGATCGGTGCTGGTCGAGTTCGGCAAGACGCGCGTCCTGTGCGCCGCGTCGGTGACTCAGGGCGTGCCGCGGTGGCGAAAGGGCAGCGGTCTGGGCTGGGTGACGGCCGAGTACGCGATGCTGCCCCGGTCGACGAACACCCGGTCCGACCGTGAGTCGGTCAAGGGCCGCATCGGCGGCAGGACCCACGAGATCTCCCGGCTGATCGGTCGCTCGCTGCGGGCGGCGATCGACTACAAGGCGCTCGGGGAGAACACGATCGTCCTGGACTGCGACGTCCTGCAGGCCGATGGCGGGACCCGGACGGCCGCGATCACCGGGGCGTACGTCGCGCTCGTCGACGCGGTCGGCTTCCTCCGGGAGCGCGGCGCGCTGGCCGGGGAGCCGCTGGTCTCCTCGGTCGCCGCCGTGTCGGTCGGGATCGTGGACGGCGAGCCGATGGTGGACCTCTGCTACGAGGAGGACGTCCGCGCCGAGACCGACATGAACGTCGTGATGACCGGTGACGCGGCGTTCGTCGAGGTGCAGGGCACCGCGGAGGCGATGCCGTTCGACCGCGCCCTGCTGGACAAGATGCTCGACCTGGCGACTGCCGGCTGCGCCGACCTGACGGCGAAGCAGCAGGCTGCCCTGTCGTCATGACCCGGCTGGTCCTCGCGACCCGCAACGCCCACAAGGTGGGCGAGCTGCAGGCGATCCTCACGTCGTTGGGTCTCGACGTGGAGCTGATCGGGCTTCCCGACGACGCGCCCGAGGTCGTGGAGGACGGCGAGACCTTCGACGACAACGCGCTGAAGAAGGCTCGGTCCGCGGCGCTGGCGACACGACTGCCCGCGGTCGCGGACGACAGTGGGTTGTGCGTCGACGCGCTGAACGGGATGCCGGGCGTCTTCTCGGCACGGTGGTCCGGCAGGCACGGTGACGATGCGTCGAACCTGCGTCTGGTCCTCGACCAGCTGATGGACGTGCCGGACGAGCGGCGGGGCGCGTGGTTCGTCTGCGCCGCAGCCCTTGCGCTGCCGTCGGGGGAGGAGCACCTGGTCGAAGGGCGGCTCACCGGCGTGCTGACCCGCGAGCCGCGCGGCAGCGGCGGCTTCGGCTACGACCCGATCTTCCTGCCGGACGGCTTCGATCGCACGACCGCTGAGTTGACACCGGAGGAGAAGCACGCGATCTCCCATCGCGGCAACGCCTTCCGGGCGCTCGCACCGGCTATCCGAGAGCTCGTCCTGACCGGCTGAGGTCGTACGGGTGCGGAAGGGGGGACTCGAACCCCCACGCCCGAAGGCACTGGCACCTAAAGCCAGAGTGTCTGCCAATTCCACCACTTCCGCGCGGCAACCATCGTAGTGATGATGCGGCCTAGTCGTCCGGTGTCCTCGGCGACGTTACGGACGGGAATCCCGGCGTGTCACCCCGGAAATCGGTGCGCAACGTCGCCGAACCCCGGGTCGGGGGTCGTCGCCGGACCTGCCGTCAGTCGATGCCGAGGTCCTTGCGCAGCTTGGCGACGTGGCCGGTGGCCTTGACGTTGTACATCGCCAGCTCGACGGTGCCCTTCTCGTCGATCACGAACGTGGAGCGGAGGACACCGATGACCGTCTTGCCGTACGAGTTCTTCTCGCCCCATGCGCCATAGGCCTCGAGCACCTCGCGCGACGGGTCGCAGAGCAAGGGGTACGGCACATGCTCCTCGTCGCGGAACTTCCGCTGCTTGTCCAGGCCGTCGGGCGAGATGCCGAGCACCTGGTAACCAGCCGACTGGAGCGAGGCGATGTTGTCGCGGAAGTCGCAGGCCTGCGTGGTGCAGCCTGTTGTCGAGGCTTCCGGATAGAAGTACACGACGACCTTCCGGCCGGCGAAGGACGACAACGACACCGGCGTCCCGTCGGGGTCGGGGAGAGTGAAGTCGGGTGCTGTGTCACCGGGAGCGAGCCTCGTCATGGAGGCGAACCTAACCTTCCCGTCCGGATGGTTCGCGGCAGAGTCGACCCGCGGCCGGGCGCATATGGGCCAGGATCATGGGCATGCACCATCCAGCCGCCGCATGAGAGGTATCTGAGATGACGACGAACGCCGCGACGCCAGGAGGTCTCGAGGCACGCCCCCCCGCGGAGCGCCCCGACCGCACCCCCGCGGAGATCGAGGCGGACATCGAGCGGACCAGGGCGCGGCTGGCCGGCACGGTGGACGCCATCGCCGAGCGGGTCAAGCCCGCCAACGTCCTTCGCCGGGCGCTCGAGTCGGCGAAGTCGAAGTTCGTCGACGGTCAGGGCAACCTGCGTGCGGATCGGGTGGCCGTGCTGGCCGGCGTCGTCGGGGGCACGGTGGGTCTCGTGCTCTGGCGCCGGGGCCGCTGACCCAGAGGGGTACGTTCGGCAGGGACCGCTTGGGCAGCGCGGCGCGGCTGACGTTACCGTTTCGCAGGTGACGGACACCCCGGCGGCGACTGAGCGGGGCAGCCTCGGGGCGGCGCCGATCCGACTGCTGCACGACCGGGTGCTGGTCGACAGCGAGGGCGAGCCAGGCGAGCGCCGGTCCGCATCAGGCATCGTCATCCCGGCCACGGCTCAGATGGGCAAGCGGCTCGGGTGGGCCATCGTGGTGGCCGTCGGGGCGAACGTCCGGACCGTCGAGCTCGGTGACCGGGTGCTCTTCGACCCCGAGGACCGGGCAGAGGTCGAGGTGCGGGGCCACAGCTACGTCCTGCTGCGCGAGCGAGACCTGCACGCCGTGGCGTCCGAACGGCTCCAGGACGGGCAGACCGGGCTCTACCTCTGACGCCTCACGTCTGACCCGCGTCACGATCGTGCAAAGGCCCGGGTGTCCGTCCCGGTTTCAGGTCGCTGCCGACGTACGGTTTGCCGCTGCTCACAATCTCGGGGAGATCCATGCCGGTCAGCTCTGTACGCCTCCGTTACTTGGGGCGTACTGCCGTCGCGTCGTTGATCGTCGCCATGGCTGCCGCTCTGGCCATCGGGGGGCAGGCGGGCGCGACGTCGACGACTCCGCCGGGCAGCCCGCCGGTGGCGACCGACCCCCGGCCGAACGTCGTCGTGATCCTCACCGACGACCAACGACGCGACTCGATGCGCTACATGCCGCAGGTCCAGCGCCTGCTGGTCCAGCAAGGCACCCGCTACACGCAGGCCATGGTGCCCACGTCCCTGTGCTGCCCGTCCCGGGCGACGATCCTGACCGGCCGGTACGCCCACACGACCCGCGTCTTCGGCAACGGCGACGTCGGTGGGGCTCGCCATGGCGGCTGGCGGCGGTTCTTCCGGACGGGGAGCGAGAGTCGGACCATCGCCGTCACGCTGAAGAGGGCCGGGTACAGCACGGCCATGGTCGGCAAGTACCTCAACTACTTCGGGAAGCACGCCCCGGCGGGCTACGTGCCGCCGGGCTGGGACACCTTCTCGACGTTCATGTCCAACCACGGCAGGTACTACGACTACCTGCTCAACGACGGGACCTTCCACGGTCACGCGCCAGAGGACTACTCGACCGACGTGATGGCCTCGAAGGCGGTGGACTTCGTCCGCGCGGCGCCGCCGAGCCAGCCGCTGTTCCTCTTCTTCGCCCCCTACGGTCCCCACTCGCCCTACACCCCAGCCCCCCGGCACGACGGCGCGATGGGTGGCCTGCTGCCCGACTACACGGCGCCGACGCTGGACCAGCCGCTGCGGACCATGCCGGAGTGGATGCGATCGCGGGTGCACGTCACCAAGTCCGAAGCAGACTGGACCCGGCAGAAGCAGCACGAAGCACTGCTGTCGGTCGACGAGGCCGTCGCCGGCATCCACGACGCGCTGGTCGCCACCGGACGCGACCGCAACACGCTGTATCTGTTCTTGTCGGACAACGGCTACTTCTGGGGCGAGCACAAGATCATCGGCAAGGACACTCCGTACAAGGACTCCACGTACATCCCCATGGTGGCCCGCTGGGACGGGCACGTCCCGGCAGGAGCGACGGACAGCCGGATCGCTCTCAACGTCGACCTCGCCAGAACCATCGCCAAGGCAGCAGGCACCAGCATGAGCACCGACGGCCTGAACCTGTTCGGCCCGGCCAGGCGGAAGGGTGTCGTCCTCGAGGCGATGGAGGGGTACCACTCGCGTCCCGCTTATTGCGGGTGGCGTACGAAGAGCCGGATGTTCGTGCAGTGGGCGACCGGCGAGCGCGAGCTCTACGACTACCGCCTCGACCCCGCCGAGCAGCGCAACCTTGCGTACAGGAAGGCGTGGCGCGACGTGCGCCAGTCGATGCGCCGCCAGGCGGTGGAGGCCTGCTCCCCGGAGCCGCCGAAGTTCAGCTGGTGACTCCCAGGCCGTGCCAGGGCGGCCGAGGCCGCCAATCAGACACCGGTGACACCTTCTCCACGACCGAGCCCATGCGGCGCTGCACCCCGGCGCTCCCGAGGGGCCGGGGGATGGCTCGGCGACCTGATCCGCGACCCTCCGCGGCGTCCAGGCGGCGGGGGCTCGGTTTCGCCCCCGCCGCCGGCCGCTGATAATCTGTGTCCGCTCTTGCGCCGCTAGCTCAACTGGCAGAGCAGCGGACTCTTAATCCGCGGGTTGGGGGTTCAAGTCCCTCGCGGCGCACTCACGAATGTGCAGGTCAAGGGCGTAGGTGGCGCCACGCGGATCTCGATGACGCGTGCGGGCTGGCTGACGCAGAGGGAACGAATGACACCGAACCACGCTGTTGCTGGGTCCACGAGCAGCCCGTCCGTCGACGTCCCGGCATGGGTGCAGGACGCCGCACTCCTCCATGCCATTCCCGCCGCCGTGGTGGCCACTGACACTGCCGGGAGGATCTTCTACTTCAACCGCGCGGCCGAGCAGCTGTACGGATACACGAGAGAGCAGATGCTGGGGTCGAACGTCATGGCGCTCCTCGTGGAGCCCGTCGACCAACTGCCGGCCGCGGAGATCATGTCCAGCGTGCTGGCGGGTCACCGCTGGAGCGGTCACTTCCGGGTCCGCTGCCAGGGTGGCGCCACGGCCGTGGTGCGCATCACCGACACCCCGATCATCGCCGACGGGCGCGTCGTCGGAGTCATCGGCGTCGCTCAGGACGTCGCTGACGACAGCGCAACGGAAGCAGCGGCTGTGACCGCCAGGATCGAGTCCAAGGCCGTCCAGCTCGCGGACCAGATGCGTCAGGCCATGGAGACTCGCTCCGTGATCGAGCAGGCCAAGGGAATGCTGATCGGGGCCCACGGATGCTCTCCCGACGAGGCTTTCCAGATGCTCTCGGATCACTCGCAGCGCACCAATCGCAAGCTGCGCGACGTCGCTACGGCCATGGTGGAGGGGGCCCGCCGAACGCGTCGGCAGGGGGCATGAGGCGCCCAGCTACCGGAGCAGCAGCACGACGATCAACGCCGCCAGCGCAAGAACCGGGACGAGCAACAGCAGGCCGCGCCCGCTGGGTCGACCAGCCCCCCGGGTCTCTGCCGGCGCGGTGCCCGGTCCCTCGGCGTCCTCCACCCGGCGCTGCAGGTCGAGGACCATCGCGTGGGCCCGCCGACCGGCGGTCTCGCCGATGTGCAGTCCGTTCGTCTGCTGCTGCCGCGACTCGAACCCGGTCGCCAGGACCCCGAGTAGCGCCAGCTCCTCGTCGGTGTGCGTGGCCATCGTCCTCCTCCAGACCTCGCCCGGATGAACGAGCCATACCCCCGATCGGTCACGGCCACGCACTGCGGGTCGGATCACGTCGCTGCGCTCGGTCAGGCGGCCTGGCAGGACGGGCACCAGAACAGGTTGCGGCCCGCCATCGGCTCGGTGGCGACCGGTGTCCCGCAGACCCGGCAGGGCAGGCCGGTACGACGGTAGACGTACTGAGCGTCCTCCTGCCGGATCCTGCCGCCGCGCGACCGGTGCGACGGCCGCGTCGTGACGATCCGGCCCGTCCGCAGCCCTGCCCTCATCAGGGCCACCAGGTCGGCCCACAGGCCGTCCCACTCCGAGCGCAGCACCAGGTTGCCCGCGCGGTACGGCGAGACGGCCGCTCGGAACAGGATCTCGGCGCGGTACACGTTCCCGACCCCTGCGACGACGGACTGGTCCATCAGCAGCTGGCCCACCGGCGTACGGCTCCTGGACAACCGCTCCCACCCACGTTCGCCGGACGGGCGCCGGCGCAGCGGGTCCGGACCGAGCCGGGCCTGCAGGACGGACTTCTCGACCGGGGTCCAGACCTCGCAGGCTGTCGGGCCGCGCAGGTCCGCGTAGGAGCCGTTGCCCTCGAGCCGCAGCCGTAGCGCGCCCCGGGCGGGCGGCGCGGGCGAGGGGCCGAACGTCCAGGACCCGTAGAGACCGAGGTGCACATGCAGCCATCGGTCCCCGGGGAAGCCGAGGAACAGGTGCTTGCCGTAGGCGTCCGTGGCGTCCAGCGGGAAGCCGTCGAGCAGCGCGGCGCCCTCGGCGAACCGGCCCTGGGGGCTCGTCACGGACAGCGGCACGCCCCCGAACCGCGCACGGTGCTCTCGCGCGTTGCGATGGACGGTATGACCCTCGGGCACGCGCAAACGGTAACGAGCGCGCCCTCACGCCGAGCGGTCGCCTACTGCTCCCACCAGCGGGTCTCGGGCGCGCCCTCGGTGGCGAGGATCGCGGCCGACTCCGGCCCTTCCGGTGCGCTGAGGTCGCATAGCAGAGCCAGCGGGACGTGGTCGTGCAGGAGGGTCATGACGGCCTCGTCGGGGCCGGTCGCATCGGTCGTGACGGTCGTGGCGGTCGTGGCGGTGGTGCTGCTCATCGGTCGAGCCTCCAGGTCTCGTTGCCCCCGGGCGCCAGGTGCGGCGGTCGGATGACCAAAAGGAACTACGTGACATGTATCGACCGGACTAGTCCGGGGCCTTGAGGACCCGTCAGCAAAACCCCGGCAAAGGCGAACGCCCGGCCCCTCGAGGGGGACCGGGCGCTCGACCGGAGCAACCGGTGTCAGATGGGGCGCACCTGGTCGGCCTGCGGGCCGCGCTGGCCCTGCGTGACCTCGAACTCCACGCGCTGGTTCTCGTCCAGCGAGCGGTATCCGTCGGCCTGGATGGCCGAGAAGTGCACGAAGACATCGGGGCCGCCGCCGTCCTGGGCGATGAAGCCGAAGCCCTTTTCGGCGTTGAACCACTTGACGGTTCCCTGTGCCACTGTTTCTCCTCCGGAGGAAACGAAGTTCGGCCGTCGCACTTCGCGGCGACCGGGTCGTCAGATCGCGCTCCCTCTCCGGGTCCTGACAGCGTCAGGGCCGTCTCACAAGAGACGCCCGACCGATGGACGGCCGGGCGTTCAAGACTACGAGGCACTCACAACTTCCAACCGGGACCCACGCTAGGACATATCTGCCCCTCGTGTCCATGCCGTCCCTACCAGCTGTGGACGCCCCACGTGAGCTCGTGCTCCGCACCTGGCTGCAGCGTCACCAGGTCCGCTCCGGTGTCGAACGCCCCCGCCGGGCAGGACATCGGCTCGACCGCGAGGGACTGCCGTCGCAGGGCCGGGTCCGGCAGCGTGTCCCCGGTGAAGACCTGGAGGCACCTGGCCGCCTCGTCGGCCCACATCTCGAGGCCGTGACCCGAGCTGTCCTCCAGCGTCACCCGGACCCGGCCGTCGCTGCCGCGTCCCAGGCCGACGTACGCATCGTCGATCACCAGGTCGCCGATCGCGCGAGAGGTTCGGAAGTCGTACGCGGTGCGATCGACCGCCTCGACGGCCACCGGGATGCCGCGGTCGTCCGCCACGAGCCGCTGCCCCGCGGGCAGGGTGAGAACGGCGGCGTCCACGGCAGTCCCCACCGTGAGGTAGGGATGGTGGCCGACGCCATACGGCGCGGCCCGATCCCCGTCGTTGCGCGCGTGCAGCGCGACGTCCAGCCCGTCGTCGCCGAGCCGGTACGTCGCGCG
Source organism: Actinomycetes bacterium (assembly GCA_036380775.1). Classification (GTDB taxonomy): domain Bacteria; phylum Actinomycetota; class Actinomycetes; order JACCUZ01; family JACCUZ01; genus DASVED01. The sequence continues at coordinate 24,885 of DASVED010000313.1, read as the reverse complement.
CAGCCGGACGAGGAACGGGTAGCCGGTCTGCGGCCACACCGTGGTCGTCAACGACACTCGGTCCACGCCCCGCTCCGCCAGCTGCCAGCCGGTCCACCGGACCAGCCCGTGAATGGCGTTGCGCTTCGGCACCTCGGTCAGGCCGAGCTGGTGCTCTTCGCCGCCGAAGGAGTAGCGGCCGTCCCGGATCCGGTTCGGCCAGGGCGCCAGGACCTGGCCGCGCCCGCCGTCGGGGCGATGGGTTTCGGGGAACCCGGCGATGACCGGTCGTCCACCCACCTCGTAGGTGCGCAGCGTCGCTCCCATCTCGGTGACGACAGCGACCTGGTCTCCGTGGGTCAGCTCGTGCTGGGTGCCGGTGGGGGAGGACGCCATAGCTGAACCATGTCCTCTAGGCGTCGATGATGATGGGGAGGATCACCGGGCTGCGCCGGTAGGTGTCGTGTGCCCACCGGCTGATGGTGCGGTGCACCAGCTGCTCGAGCTGGTGCTGCTCGCCGATGCCCTCGTCGGCTGCCTTGGCCAGCGCCTTCTCGATGAAGGGCACGACGGTGTCGAAGGTCGACTCGTCGTGCACGAATCCGCGAGCCAGGAAGTCCGGCGGCTCGGTGAGCTGGCCGGTGTCCGCGTCCACGAGCAGCACCACGGTGATGAACCCCTCCTGGGCGAGCGTGCGCCGGTCCTTGAGGGAGGCCTCGGTCGCGCCGCCCACGGTCATCCCGTCGACGTACACCAGTCCGGCCGGCACCTTGCCGGTGATCTTGGCGCGCCCGTCGACCAGGTCGACGACGACACCGTCGTCGGCGATCACGACGTTCTCGGCAGGAACACCGGTGCGGACGGCCAGCGCACCGTTCGCCGTGAGGTGCCGCCACTCGCCGTGGACCGGCATGACGTTCGAGGGCCGGACGATGTTGTAGCAGTAGACCAGCTCGCCGGCGCTGGCGTGGCCGGAGACGTGCACCTTGGCGTTGCCCTTGTGCACCACGTTGGCGCCCCACCGCGTGAGAGCGTTGATGACCCGGTAGATGGCGTTCTCGTTGCCTGGGATCAGCGAGCTGGCGAGCAGCACCGTGTCGCCTTTGCCCACGCGGATCATGTGGTCGCGGTTGGCCATTCGCGACAACGCCGCCATCGGCTCGCCCTGCGAGCCGGTGCAGATCAGCACGATCTTGTCGTCCGGCAGCTTCTCGAGCACCTTGAGGTCGACCACCAGGCCCTTGGGGATCTTCAGGTACCCCAGGTCGCGGGCGATGCCCATGTTGCGCACCATCGACCTGCCCACGAAGGCGGCCTTGCGGCCGTGGTGGTGAGCAGCGTCGAGGACCTGCTGGATGCGGTGCACATGACTGGCGAAGCTGGAGACGATGACGCGGCGCGGCGCGGTCCGGAACACCTCGTCGATGGCCGTCGACAGCTCGCGCTCCGAGGTGGTGAAGCCGGGGACCTCGGCGTTGGTCGAGTCGGTGAGGAACAGGTCGACCCCCTCCTCGCCCAGCCGGGCGAAGGCGCGCAGGTCGGTGATGCGGTCGTCGAGCGGGAACTGGTCCATCTTGAAGTCACCGGTGTGCAGCACCAGCGCCGCCGTGGTCCTGATGGCGACGGCCAGCCCGTCCGGGATGGAGTGGTTGACGGCCACGAACTCACAGTCGAACGGGCCGAGCCGCTCGCGGCGGCCCTCGCTGACCTCGACGGTCACCGGCTTGATCCGGTGCTCCTTGAGCTTCGCCTCGAGAAAGGCCAACGTCAGCTTGGAGCCGACGACCGGGATGTCGGCCCGCTCGCGCAGCAGGTACGGGACGCCGCCGATGTGGTCCTCGTGCCCGTGGGTCAGGACGATCGCCTCGACCTTGTCCAGCCGGTCCCTGATCCAGGTGAAGTCGGGAAGGATCACGTCGACCCCGGGCTGGGTCTCCTCGGGGAACAGCACGCCGCAGTCCACGACCAGCAGCCGGCCGGCGTGCTCGAAGACCGTCATGTTGCGGCCGACCTCGCCGAGCCCGCCCAGCCCCACGACCCGCAGCGCGCCCTCGGCCAGCTTCGGAGGGGTACCCAGCTCGGGGTGTGGATGGCTCACGAGATCAGGTCCTGTCCAGGTGCGGGGCATGGGATGCGGGCGAATTGCACCGTAGTCCCGGATGGGTCGGTACGCGCAACGAGGCGTGGCGTGGTGAGCTGTGGCCTTGATGAGGTGACGGCATCGTGCCACTGTGCAGGAGCGGGCCGAGCCCCCGGGCCGCAACGTCATGGGGGAGGCGTGGATGCAGCGATCAGTGGTGGACCGGGAGGCGCAGCCGGTCGTCACCGGGCCCGTCACGGCCGAGGCAGCGCGGACGCCCGTCACGGCCGCGTCACTCGCCGGCCGGAAGGGCTTCGACGAGCTGTTTCTCGGGAGGGGAGAGCTGCGGGTCCCGCTGCCGACAGTGGGCGCAGCGACGGCCAAGAAGCTCGTGACGGTCTCGCCACGGCAGCGCGGGACGCGCAAGTACCTTCTGCACTACACACACTTCTCCGTCGCCACCCATGCGGAGCGCCGGGTCGCGCTGTTCACGGCCGTCAACATCGACGGGTCCCTCATGCGGCTGTTCAAGCGGCACCGTGACGTCTGGTCCTTCGACCCACGGCTGGACGAGAAGTTCCAGACGGGGGAGGAGCTCTACGAGGACAACGACCTCGACCGGGGACATCTCGTCCGGCGGCTGGATCCCGCCTGGGGTGACGTCGCGTCGGCCAAAGCCGGTGAGGAGGACAGCTTCTTCTTCACGAACTGCTCGGCGCAGCACTCATCGTTCAACCAGCGCACCTGGCTGTCGCTCGAGGACTACCTGCTCCGCAACGCCGACACGTTGGACTTCCGGGCGAGCGTGTTCACCGGTCCCGTGCTGACCGACTCCGACCCGGAACACCGGGGGTTCCGGCTCCCACAGGCCTTCTGGAAGGTGGCGGTGATGCGTCGGACGGAGGACGGCGCGCTGTCGGCCACCGGCTACACCGTCAGCCAGTCGGACCTGCTGACGGACCTCGAGTTCGCCTTCGGCCAGTTCAAGACCCACCAGGTGCCGGTCGCGCAGATCGAGAGCCTGACCGGCCTGGGGTTCGGCGCCCTGAAGGATGCCGACCCGCTCGGCAGCATCGAGAGCGTCGATGCCGCCAGTCGTGAACTGAGGGCAGCCGACGACATCACGATCTGACGGGCAGGGCACCGGCTGGTCCTGCGTATGGGGTGAGTGACGGGACTTGAACCCGCGGCATCCGCGACCACAACGCGGCGCTCTACCAGCTGAGCTACACCCACCATGTGCACCGCACCCGGGGGGCGCGGCACGGAAATCATACAAGCAGCCGCGACGGCTTCAGTCCTCTGCCTCGGAGGAGGGGGAGAGCTCGAACCGGGCGGCCAGAGCCTTGGCGGCGTCGCCGTCCGGGCCGGGATGAGGCACGAACACGGCCTGCCGGTAGAACTTCAGCTCCTCGATGCTCTCGCGGATGTCGGCGAGGGCACGGTGCCCGCCGTGCTTGGCCGGGGTGTTGAAGTAGACGCGCGGGAACCACCGCCGGACCAGCTCCTTGATCGAGGAGACGTCGACCAGCCGGTAGTGCAGGTGGGCGTCCAGGTCCTTCATGTCCCGCGCCAGGAACCCTCGGTCCACGTAGACGGTGTTTCCCGCCAGCGGCGCCTTGCGTGCCTGCGGCACGTGCTCGCGGACGTAGGCCAGCACCTGCTCCTCGGCCGCCGCAAGCGTGGTCCCGGCGGCCAGCTCGGTCAGCAGGCCGGACGACGTGTGCATGTCCCGCACGACGTCGACCATCTGCTCCAGTGCGGCGTCCGGCGGCCTGATGACCACATCGACACCCGTGCCCAGCACGTTGAGGTCCGCATCGGTGACCAGCGCAGCCACCTCGACGAGCGCGTCGTGCTCGAGCGAGAGCCCGGTCATCTCGCAGTCGATCCACACCATCCGGTCGTTGCGCTCGGTCATGGGCGCACCCTAGACGGCCGGAGCGCTGGACCCATGCCCGCGGCCGAAGGGCGGGTCGCGGTGGTTTGATCACTTATCGTGAGGAAATCGTGACTGTCGGTTGGGTATCTTTCTGCTCAGGATCGGCGCATCCTGACAGTGGCGGGTCACAGGGAGCTGTCGGTAATGGGACGTCACGACGGGCAGGGCAAGCGCCGCGACGAGCGCGGCGGCGGCACCGTGCGCAATGACCCCGGACCCGACGTCGTCGGCCACCGGCAGGCGCCGGATCTCCAGGTCGTGCACGACGACGCGCCGGTCGACGGGGAACCCGAGCACTACGGTCTGCGGATCACCTGGCAGAGCGAGGAGGAGCGGCTGGAGGCCGCCGAGTTCCTCGTCGCGACCCGCGTCCAGCAGGACGCGAAGGAGCGCGCCTCGCGCGACATCGAGCAGCTCCGCCACTCCGAGAGCTAGCGTCCAGCAGCCACCCGGGCCGAGGGCCAGCTGGCGCCCCCGGCAGGGATCGAACCTGCGACCGTCCGCTTAGAAGGCGGCTGCTCTTTCCACTGAGCTACGGGGGCGGGCGCGGGAGATACGTAGTTCCATCGGGACTTTCCTCCGGAATTCCCTCCAGAGAACCGTCCCACACGGATCCGTCCAGTCGACACGGTACTGGCGCAATCACCCCGCGTGAGTCATGTCGGCCCGTGCTTGCGGCGTCAGAAGTCTATGGCCGGGGGCGCCTGACGGACCGTTCCTCGGTGCAGGCTCGGACGCTGAACATCCATCAGAAGGCCCTCCCTGCTTGGCCCGTGGCGACGAGATGGGTCCCTTGAGCACATTCACGAGATCCGGGCCAGGGGCCAACGTCGGGCAGCACCTCGAACGCTGTCCCCTGCGCCCGGCGCGTGGTGTTCGGCCTGTCGGCGGCGGGGCTGGCCGGAACGCGACGAACGGGTGAGCGCGGACGAACTCGCGTACCGCGTCGTCCTCGCGAAGGTCACCCCATCCGAGGACTCTAGTGATCAAGCGCATCCGGTGCGGGTGCTCGCGGCGGAACTGCACGGCGACGTCGAACGCGTCCGCCTCGGTGAGGAACCGGTGCTCAGGCGTGAACGAGTCGCGCCCCAGTCTCACCATCGCCGCTGGGCCGGCGCGCAGGTTGCGGTACCAGTCGGTGTCGGCCCACCCCGCGCAGATGACGGTCTCGCGCGTCGCCTCGTCGTAGCGCAGCACCATCGCGACCGCATCGTGGGGTCGGCCGGTCTTGCGTCCCACGTGTGTGAACTCGACAAAGGTGTGGCCCAGCATCCAGCCGGCGTCGTGCCGGTAGGCCCGCAACGGCATCCGCATGACCATGAGCGCGAGACGGCCGGGCCTGCGGCGCAGGCCGAGCAGCGGCCGTCGCTGGTCGACCGGTGGTCGAGAGACGGGAGTGGTGGTCATGACATGCTCCTCCGCAACAGGGGCGGCGCGGATGCCCCTCCTTGACGGCCATGTAACCGCAGCCAGCGCGAAACCGTCAGAGGCGTTGGTCACCGCCGGCCGGGACTGGCCGCCTCACGCAGATCCCCTTCGCGTCGGCAGACGAAGGTCCCAGCCAGAGGGGCACGTCACCACCAGAGTCAGGCCCTTGGACTCTTAGCTGCTCACCTGTACGTGCATAGCGTGCAGAGCATGCAGGACAGGAGCAAAGAGCAAGCGGCGTTGCCGCCATTGCTCACGGCGCGACAGGTCCAGGGCATGCTGGGCGTTGACCGTTCGACGGTGTATCGGATGGCCGACGACGGGCGGATTCCGGCCCTGAAAGTCGGCCGCCAGTGGCGTTTCCCGCTGGAGCAGATCGAGCGCCTGTTGGTTGTCGGCCCCCGCGCCGCAGGGTCGAACGAGACCCCTGCTGCCTGTCTACCGGTCGGAACCGTGGCCTCCGTGCTCGCGGTGGCCGCCGAGTTGCTCGGAGTGATGATGGTCGTCACCGACATGGGCGGCAGGCCATTGAGCGGTGTGGCCAACCCGTGCCCCTGGTTCATCGACAAAGCCGAGGACCCGGACACGTTCGGCGCCTGCGTCGCGGAGTGGAAGCTGCTGGCCGACGAGCTGGACTTCGAGCCGCAGTTCCGGACGGGTCCCCTCGGTTTCGACTGCGCACGCGCTCACATCCGGTCGGGAACCGTCCTGGTGGGCATGGTTCTCGCGGGCGGTCTCGCGCCGCCCGGCAACGACTCCCGTGAGCTCTACCAGCTCGATGAGGCGGCCCGACGCCGTGTGCTCGCCTCGCTGCCCAAGGTCGCCGCAGCGATCTCCCGTGCGATTCCACCCCCGCCTCGGCCGGCGACCCCGATCTCTTCAGCGCCCAAACCCTCAGTAACCACAGGGAGCACGTGATGAAGCATCTCCTCGTGCTCGGCGGAGGCACCGCCGGGACCATGGTCGTGAACAAGCTTCGGCCGCGCCTGTCCCGCGACGAGTGGGCCATCACTGTGGTGGACCAGAGCGCGACCCACTACTACCAGCCGGGTTTCCTGTTCATCCCGTTCGGGACCTACCGCCCTGACGAGGTGGTGAAGCCGCGCAGGCGGTTCATCCCCGAGGGTGTCGAGCTCGTCGAGGCAGAGATCGACCGAGTCATGGCGGAAGACAGCAAAGTACTCCTGATGGACGGGCAGGAACTGGCCTACGACTACCTGGTCATCGCCTCCGGCACCACTCCTCGCCCCGACCAGACCCCCGGTATGTCCGAGGACATGGGCGGCAGCGTGCACGAGTTCTACACCTACCAAGGCGCCACCCGGCTCGCCGAGAAGCTCAGAACCTGGGATGGCGGTCACTTGGTCATTCACATCACCGAGATGCCGATCAAGTGCCCGGTTGCCCCGCTGGAGTTCGCCTTCCTGGCCGAGGCATTCTTCAGCGAGCAGGGGATGCGCGACCGGGTCGAGATGACCTATGTCACGCCGCTGGAAGGCGCGTTCACCAAGCCGGTGTCCTCGCGGTACCTGGGGAACATGCTCGAGGATCGCAAGATCACCCTGGAGCCCGACTTCGTGATCGAGTCGATCGACCCCGAGGCGAAGAAGCTGGTCTCCTTCGACGAGCGGGAGATCGGCTACGACGTGCTCGTCACCGTCCCGTTGAACATGGGCGCGGACTACATCGAGCGCTCCGGGCTCGGCGACGACCTGAACTACGTGCCCGTCGACAAGGAGACGCTGCTGTCCACGGCTCACGACAACATCTTCGCCGTCGGAGACGCGTCCAACATCCCCGCCTCCAAGGCGGGCTCGGTCGCGCACTTCTCGATCGACCTGTTCCCGGACAACTTCCTGCGCCACGTACAGGGCCTACCGATGCACGAGAAGTTCGACGGGCACGCGAACTGCTTTATCGAGACGGGCCACGGCAAGGGTTTGCTCATCGACTTCAACTACGAGACAGAGCCGCTGCCCGGCAAGTACCCACTGCCCGGTCTCGGACCGTTCAGCCTGCTCCAAGAGACCGAGATGAACCACTGGGGCAAGGTCATGTTCCGCTGGATGTACTGGAACCTGCTGCTTCCCGGGAAGAACCTCCCGCTGCCGGCGCTGATGTCGATGGCCGGCAAGCAGACCGGCGGTGTGTCATGACCACCGTCGTGGCCAGCCCCACCCTCGAGGAGCGGCTCGACCAGTTGTCCGCCCACGTGGCGGAGATAGCCGGCGATCTGCGCCAGCAGCGTGAGTCGCGCGAGCAATGGCACGAGCTGGCGCAGACGCTCGCCCCGGTCAGCCTTAGCGCATTCGATCTCGTCAGTAGCGAGCTGGAGGATCTCAGCGACGACGTCACCATCGACGACGTCGTCCGCCTCGCCCGCACCCTGGCCCGGTCACTGCCGCAGCTGGAACGCGTCCTCGACCAGCTCCAGGGGCTCAACGAGCTGGGCAGCGAGGTCACATCCCTCGGCAGCGCAGGCTTCGCCAAAGCCGCAGGAGCACTCGCCGAGGTCGAGCGCAAGGGATACTTCGCGGTCGCCCGGGGCGGCCGGTCGGTGCTTGATCGCGTCGTTGCCGCCTCTGCCGACGAGGACTTCGAAACCCTGGGCGACAACCTCGTCATGCTGCTGGGTGTCGCGAAGATCATAGCCACCCCAGCGATGGCCGGGCTGCTCGACCGCACGATGGTCAGCCTGCGCGAGGGCCAGTCCGCACACAGCGACCCACCGTCGATGTACGCGCTGCTCAAGCAGCTGCGTCAGCCGCAGACTCGCCGCGGCGTCGCCCGATCACTCGATCTCCTGCAGGCCCTGGGAGCCGAGCCGACCACCACATCTGATCAACACAAGCGAAAGGAGTAGTCGCCATGCCTGTCACCACGATGAACGGTCGCGAGGTCCAGGTGAACGACGAAGGGTTCCTCACCCGGTACGACGAGTGGGACGAGGAACTCGCGGAATCGCTCGCCAAGAACATCGGCATCGATCTCACCGATGAGCACTGGAGAGTGATCCGGTTCCTGCGTGACGACTTCAAGACACAGGGCGAAACCCCCACCACCCGTCGCGTCCAGACCGTGGGAGGCGTGCCCACCAAGGAGCAGTTCAGGCTCTTTCCCAAGAAGCCGGCCAAGAAGATGGCCTACATCGCCGGTCTCCCCAAGCCGCACGGCTGCGTCTAGCCGCACTCACGAAAGGCACGCACCATGACCACCACGCAGGACGCCGTCATCCCGACCTTCGACGATGACGTCGAGACCGACCGCAAGATCGCCATCATCTGCTCCAAGGGCAACCTGGACATGGCCTACCCCGGCCTGATCCTGGCCAATGCCGCCTTGGGCGAGGGCGTGGAGACCCACCTGTTCTTCACCTTCTGGGGTTTCGAGCTGATCAACAAGAAGACCATGGGCGACCTGAAGTTCACCATGCTCGGCAACACGGCGACCCACATGCCCCAGGGCCTCGGTGGACTGCCCTGGATGACCTCCATCGCCACCAAGAAGCTGAAGAAGTCCATCGCCGAGCTCGGCGTCCCCGAGGTCCCTGAGTTCCTGGAGCAGATCGTCGACTCCGGTGGGCACCTGTGGGCATGTCGCATGTCCGCCGACATGAACCACCTGACGATGGACGACCTCTACGGAGGTGTCGAGGCGATCATCAGTGCTGCGGACTTCATCGAGAAGACCGACGGCGCCCAGCTGCTCTTCATCTAGCCGCAGGCAGACAACGGACTTTCGAGGAGGACATCGTCATGATGTTCGATCCAGCTTCTCGCGTTCAGGACTATCTCGACCTGGGGGAGTTCGGCGACGTCAACCCGTCCATCACGGACTCTTCGACGTTCACCTTCCGGAACCCGGCGCTCATGGAGGCGGCGTTCGAGCACGATATCGAGGGTTGCTTCCTCTACTCCCGCCATTGGAACCCCTCGAACAAGTTCCTGGCAGAGGCGCTGTCTCGCATGGAGGACGGCGAGTCGGCGCAGGTCATGGCCTCGGGGATGGCGGCGATCAGCAGCACCCTGCTCGCTCTGTGCTCGGCGGGGGACGAGATCGTGGCGAGCCGCACGATCTACGGCGGAACCTACGCACTGCTGAAGAACCTGCTGCCGCGGCTGGGCATCACGACATGCTTCGTCGACATCTGCAACGAACAAGCCGTCGAGGCTGCGATCACACCCCGCACCCGCGTCCTGTTCACCGAGTCGATCACCAACCCGCTGCTCGACGTCAGCGACCTGCCCGTGCTCGCTTCGATCGCCAGGTCCCACAACATCCGCTTCATCGTCGACAACACGTTCAGTCCGATGATCCTGTCCCCGCTGCAGCACGGCGCGGACATCGTCGTGCACAGCATGACGAAGTTCATCAACGGCACCAGCGACTGCGTGGCAGGTTGTGTGGTGTCGACGGACGAGTTCATCGCCCAGCTCAACGACGTGAGCTCCGGCCCCAGCATGCTGCTGGGCCCGGTGCTCGACAGTCATCGAGCGGCCAGCATCCTGAAGAACCTGCACAGCCTGCACCTGCGGATGCGTCAGCACAGCGCCAACGCCGCGTGCCTCGCCGAAGGACTGGTCGATCGAGGGCTCACCGTCCACTACCCCGGCCTGCCATCGCACCCCCATCACGAGCTGATGTCGAAACTCATGAACCCTGACCTGGGGTACGGCGGCGTGATGACCCTGGACGCCGGGACTCACGACCGAGCAGCACGACTCATGGTGAGGATGCAGGAGAAGCGCGTCGGCTACCTGGCGGTGAGCCTCGGCTACTTCAAGACGCTCTTCAGCGCGCCGAGCTCCAGCACATCGTCAGAGATCCCGAGTGAGCAGCGCCACAGGATGGGCCTGACCGACGGCCTCATCCGCTTCTCGGTCGGTCTTGACAACGACATCCAGCGCAGCCTGGAGGCGACGCTGGAGTGTGTCGACGAGCTCGAGCGGGTGTGACGGTCGACGCGGGCGAGACGAGGCAGGGAGGGACGTGACCACTCGGGGCTGTGCGGGCGAGTCACGTCGTGCTCTGTTTTAGGACCGGCCGAAGAGCCTGCCGAGGATCCCTCCGCTGGTCGAGCCGGTGGCCGCGGCCTTCTCGGCCTTGCTGTGCCCGCCGGGGCACCACTGCCCGGCTCGGACACCGGCCTTGACGTTCGCGACGTGCTGGCCGCAGCCGGCCCAGGTGGTCATGCCGCAGGTCTTGCATCGGACTGCTCGGCACATTCGTGCGTCTCCGTTCGGCGTGGGTGAGAAGGGTGTTCCGGAGCTCAGTTGTGGGAGAAGCGGATGTCGGGCAGGACGCGAGTCAGCCAGCGGGGGGCCCACCAGGCTGCTGTGCCGGTGAGGCGCAGGAGCACGGGGAGCAGAACGAGCCGCACGAGGAAGGCGTCGAGGAGCACGGCGATGCCGAGGACGATGCCCATCTCCTTGGGCGGCAGGGGTCCGGACAGGGCGAAGGTGAGGAAGACCGCGACCATGACGGCGCTGGCGGCGAAGATGACTCGCCCGGAGTGGGCCAGCGAGCCGACCATGGCGTCCCTCGGGTCACCGGAGCGCTCGAAGTGCTCTTTGGCCGAGGCGAGGAGGAAGACCGTGTAGTCCATCGCGATCGCGAAGATCATCGCGAAGAAGAACACCGGCGCCCAGGCGTTGAGGAAGCCCTGGGACTCGAAGCCCATGAAGCCCGCGCCCCAGCCCTCCTGGAACACCAGGCGCGCGACGCCGAAGGCGGCGGCGGTCGAGAGCAGGCTGGCCAGGGTCCCGAGCAGGGCGATCAGGGGGGCTTGGAGTGCGAGGAGCAGCAGCAGGAAGCCGAGCACGAGGACCACTCCGATGACCAGCGGTGTGGAGGAGTCGAGCTGCGTCTTGAGGTCGAGGTTCTCGACGGCGGCACCTCCGACGGATGCCGACGGCGGCAGGTCAGTGCGGAGTCGCTCCACGGTGTCGTTGACTGCTGGGTCGGAGGGGTCGACGGTCGGGACCGCCTGGATGAGGGCGTACCGCGAACCATCGGCTGCCGGCACGGCAGGCATCGCACCGGCGATCCCGGGGTCGTCGGCCAGCACCGATGAGGTTGCGGCGGCATCGGCCTGGTCGACCACGATGGTCAGCGTGCCGGGCGCGCCGTCGCCGAAGGCTGTTTGGACCAGGTCGTAGCCGACGCGGGCGGAGGAGTCCTCGGGCAGGACCTTGATGGACGGCATGGCGGTGGTGAGGCCGATGAGGGGGGCGGCGAGGCCGAGCAGTACGACCAGGGCGGCCAGACCGAAGGCGACCGGGCGCTTCCACAGCCGCTCGCCCCAGGCGGCGAACTTGGCCGAGCGGTGCTCGCCGGTGTGCACCCAGGGCAGGGCGAACCTGTTGATCCGCTCGTCGAGCTTGAACAGCACCAGCGGCAGCAGGGTGAGGGTGGCCGCCAGCACAAAGAGGACAGAGAGCATGATCCCTCCGGCCATCGAGCGGAACGACGGGGAGGGCACGAGCATCACCGCGGACAGCGAGATCAGCACCGTCGCGCCGGAGAGGAGGACGGCCTTGCCGGCGGTGTCCATGGTCTCCGCGATCGCCTGGCGGGCGGTCTCGTGGTGCCCCATCCGGGCGGCCCGGAAGCGGACCACCACGAAGAGCGCGTAGTCGATGCCTAGCGCGAGGGCGAACATCATCGCGAAGTTCATCGCCCAGATGGAGACCGGGACGAACTGGTTGATCAGCACCAGCGACCCGGCGGAGGCGACCAGCCCGGACAGCGTGAGGAGGAGCGGGAGTCCGGCCGCGACCAGGGCGCCGAAGGCCAGCACCAGGATGGCCATGGTCACCGGCCAGGAGTACAGCTCGGACTTGAGCATCGCGCTCAGGTTGGCCTCGTTGAAGTCCGACCAGAGCAGGGACGCCCCCGTGGGGTTCACCTGGATGGTGCCGGCGGACAGGTCCTGCAACGGCCCCTTGAGGTCGTCGGCGACCCGGACCATCTCGTTCGGGTCGACGTTCGCCCCGGCCAGCAGGACCGCGGTCCGGCCGTCCTGGCTCACGGTCGCACCGGGCTGGGGCTGGACGACCTCCGCGATGCGCGCGTCGTCCTCGAGCATCACGCTCGCCCGCGCGAGGGCCTGCCGACCCGGGCCCTCGGTGACCGGGCCGTCCGTGCTGCGCACGACCACCTGGATCGCGGTGCTGCCGTTGCCGCCGAAGTGGTCCTGGGCGAGCTCACGGGCGGCGACGGATTCCGAGCCGTCGGCCTGCCAGCCGGCTCCGGACAGCTCGGCCTCCACCTTGGGCGCGAAGGCACCGAGCCCGACGATCACCAGCAGCCAGACCGCCATGGTGAGCCGGGCATGACGGGTCACCGCGACACCGAGGCGGCCCAGCGGACCGGGCCGATAGCCGATCGAGGGGTCGATCGTGGTTGAGGCGGAGTGGCGGGTGGAGGCCGTCGGGGACATGGTGATCTCTCTCATTGTCAGGACAGGGCGGGGAAGGCGCGGGCCGCGGTGTAGATCCCGACCCCGAGCACGAGTGCGGTGAAGGCAGCTTGCAGCCGGCGGGTGTTCGTGCTGCTCGCGATCCGGCCACCCGCGACCGCACCGGCGGCCGAGGCGACCGTGAGGCCCAGCACCAGCCACCAGTCGGGCGCCACGCCGGCGCCGGCGCGCACTGCGAGGGCGACGGCACTGGTCATGGTGATCACCACGAGCGACGTTCCCGCGGCGTACTCCATCGGGAGCGCGAGGGCGAGCAGGAGCGCCGGCACGACCAGGAAGCCGCCTCCCACGCCGAGGAAGCCGGTGAGCAGACCGACCACCGTTGCGACGACCAGCACCATGAGGGCACGTGGGCACTGGCAGGCGAACGTTGGCCTGAACGTGATGATCGGGTCGTCCAGCACTGCACCTCGCGAAGCGCCGCCGTTCCCACGACTCAGCAGCCGGGCGGCCATCACGCCGGCGATGACGAGCATCAGCGCCGCGAAGCAGGCCAGCAGGACCGAGTCGGGTACGTGGGCGGAGGCTCTTGCTCCGACCGCGGCACCGCCGAGTGCGACGGCACCGAAGGCGGCGCCTCGCGCCAGCAGCACGTGGCCCATGCGGTACGCCGTGAGGGCTCCGACCACCGACGTCCCGCCGACCAGGACCAGCGACCCCGTGGTGGCCTGGGCCGGACTCTGCCCGAGGAGGTAGACCAGCACTGGTACGGCCAGGATCGAGCCGCCCCCGCCCAGCGCGCCCAGGCTGAGACCGATCACAGCGCCAGCGGCGAGTACGAGAACCAGGGTCACGCCGCGGGTCCGATCAGGTGCAGGCCGACCTTGTCGGCGTTGTCGAAGGAGTCGTCGACGGCGACCGGCGAGCGACCCGCGGCGTCGAGCATCGAGGCGGCGATCGAGGCGCGGTAGCCCCCGGCGCAGTGCACCCACACGTCGCCCGCGGGCACGTCAGCGAGTCGCTCCCACAGCTCGTGGAGCGGGATGTTGACCGCACCGTCGATGCGGGCAGCCCTGTGCTCGTCGGCGCGACGCACGTCCAGGACGACCACCTCGCGGTGGTGGCGAACACGCGCGAGATCGGCGAACGTCGCCGTCGGGAACGAGCTGAGGGCCCGGTCGCTCCAGGCGCCCGGGCCGCCGGGCAGGTGCGCCGCCGGCCGGTCGATGCCGATCCGGACCAGCTCGCGCTGCGCGTCGGCGACGTGCTCGGCGGTCTCGCCCAGCAGTGTGATCGGGGTGCCCCAGGGGATGAGCCAGCCGACGTACGTCGCGAAGTCACCGTCGAGCCCGAAGTTGAGGGTGCCAGGGGCGTGGCCTGCCGCGAAGGCGGTGCGGCTGCGCAGGTCCACCACCCACTCTCCGGCGGTGATGCGCCGGCGCAGCTCGCCGGCGTCTGCGATCGGCGGCGGGCTGAGGTCGGGCTCGGCCGGGCCGTCGGCGTTGGCGGGTGCCATGTGGGCGTAGTACGCCGGCCACGCGCCGAGGCCGGCCAGCAGCTCGTCGACGTACGTCTGCTCGTCCTGGGTGAGGACCGGGTTGGACCGCTTCTGTTCCCCGATGGTCGAGGACGTCGCGTCGGACTGGGTCGCCGAGCAGAACGAGCCGAAGCCGTGGGTGGGGTACACGTCGGCGTCGTCGGGCAGCAGCTCGGCGAGCCGGTGGGCCGACGCGTGTTGGCGACGGACCAGGTCGTCGGTGTGCTCGGGGCCGAGCAGGTCCGGGCGACCGGTGGCGCCGTACAGCAGGGAGCCGCCGGAGAAGACGCCGACCGACCGGTCGAGCTCGTTCTGCAGGTCCGTCAGGGCGTAGGACAGGTGGGTGAACGTGTGGCCGGGGGTCGCCAGCGCGGTGACGCGCATCCGTCCACCCACCTCGACGACCTGTCCCCCGGCCAGCGGGGTGCGGTCGAATGACACGTCGTCCTCGCGATTGACGAGGTACTGGGCGCCGGTGCGCCGGGCGAGAGCGAAGCCGCCGGTGACGTAATCGTTGTGGATGTGGGTCTCGAAGACGTGGGTGAGCCGCACGTCATGCTCGTCGAGCAGGGCGAGGACCCGGTCGATGTCGCGCTGGGGGTCGACCACGAACGCGACCTCGCCGTCGTGGACGAGATAGCTGCGGTCGCCGAGGGTGGGGGTCTCGATGGGTAGGACAGTGAGGCTCGACGTCACCGAGGACACCCCCGCGGCGCGGCCGCGCTCGCCCCACGGGAGGACCGCGTCGGCCGACGGGGATCTTGGAGTGCGGTCGGGCATGTGTTCCTGTCCCTGCGGTGGAGGTCGTGGTGCTGGGTAAATACCCTAGGGGGTATGTATGATGAATGCAAAACACCCCCGGGGGTATCCCGCCACGAAGGAGCAGCCATGACCACCCTTGATCTGGGAGCCGAGAACCTCGAGACCACCGTCGCTGCGCACGAGATCGTGCTCGTCGACTTCTGGGCCTCGTGGTGCGGCCCCTGCCGCCAGTTCGCCCCCGTGTACGAGCGGGCGAGCGAGTCCCACCCCGACATCGCCTTCGGCAAGGTCGACACGGAGGCCGAGCCCGCGCTCTCCGCGGCGGCTCACATCTCCTCGATCCCGACCCTGATGGCCTTCAAGCGTGGTGTCCTGGTCTTCTCCCAGGCCGGTGCACTGCCCGCCACCGGCCTCGAGCAGCTGGTCACCGCCCTCCGTGAGCTCGACGTGGACGAAGCCGTCGCCGCCGGCGCCGACACCCGGCAGAGGAGTGCCTGATGGGCACCTACACCCTGTCGGCCACGATCGCGCGACCGTTCGACGAGGTGCTCCAGGCGACCAGTGCTGCCCTGGCCGACCAGGGCTTCGGGATCCTCACCGAGATCGACCTGGCGGGCACGATGAAGGCCAAGCTCGACGTCGACCTGCCGCCGCAGGTGATACTCGGCGCCTGCCGGCCGGCGCTGGCCTACGAGGCGATCCGGGTGGACCCCTCGATCGCCGCGGTGCTGCCGTGCAACGTGGTGGTCCGCTCTCTCGACGACAGCACCACCGTCGTCGAGGCCTTCGACCCCTACGCGATGATGGGGCTCGCCGGCGCCGAAGCCTTGAACCCGGTGGCTGCCGACGCGAAGCAGCGCCTGACCGCGGCCCTGACCGCCCTGTCCCAGGAGGACTGATGGAGCTCGATCCCACCGAGATGGCGCCGGTCATCAACCGGATCAAGCGTGCGCATGGCCAGCTCGCGGGTGTGCTGCGCATGCTGGAGGAGGGGCAGGACTGCGAGGACGTCGTCACCCAGCTCGCGGCGGTCTCCAAGGCTCTGGACCGGGCCGGTTTCGCCATCGTCGCCAGCGGCCTCCAGCAGTGTCTTACCGCCGGCGACGGCACCGACAGCGTCGACGTGAAGAAGATGGAGAAGCTCTTCCTCTCACTCGCGTGATGGCCAGGCGACCGCCACGACTTGGAGGCAGCACACTGTGCTCTCGACCTCGAGCGTCGCGATCTCGTCCAGAGGTCGCGTGTTCACCTCACTCCACACCAGGTCGCGACGGTGAACTGGTGGAGGCGGCAATAGCTGGCCGCGGTAGCCGGCTTTCCGCCAGGCGCGCCAGCGCGTCTAGCTGAGCACGGCGGACGTGGCCGACGGTGGCGCTGTCGCCCCGATGGATCTGGAAGCCATCATGTCGTCGCATGGAGGGGACGCGTCGAGCGAGACATTCTCATCATCATGCGCATGCGTTGGTCCGCTCGGTAACGCCGGTCATTCCTGCAGCACTCAATGGGGCTCCGGATCCGCCACGGGGGCTGGAGATCCGTACTTCCCGTCGGACTGCCCTCCCGACGTCTCTCGCACGACCGTCCCGGAAGCCCAGGTCCACGCACAACGGTACCGGTGGCCACGACGTCGGGGGTGTTGCTGGCCACACCCGCAACAGACCGGCCAGTGCCCTCGGCACCACGGCCTCGGCTCACGAGAGTGGTCGGTGTCGCGGGAACCCGCGGCATCCAGTCACCGCCGGGAGGTTCCGGCCGCCCGAGGAGCACCGATGTCCCTGATGGTCCACCAGCCGCGCACGATCGAGGTCCCGGGCCCGCGCGCGCCGCTCGACCCGCCCGGCCGATTCGCGCGGGACCCCCGGCGCGCGGAGTCGTTCTACCGCAAGTGCGCCGGTGTCTCGGCGTTCCTGTCCGGACTGCTGGTGTTCGTCAGCATCCTGATGATCCCGTTCGACGGAGTCGGCAGTGAGGGCTACCTGCGGTCCAACCTTGAGCACCCCGACGCGATCCGGTGGGCAGCCGTCGTCCTCCACTACGGCTTCCTGCTGCTCGTTCCCGCATCGTTCGGCATGGCCTACCTGTCCCGCCGTGGCTCGCGGTCGCTGAGCAACCTGGGACTGGTCCTGGCCGTTCTGGGCTCGGGGCTGTCCGGCCTGATGGCGGTCGACTACTACGACCTCGCCCTCGCGACCACGCTGCCCATGGACCAGGCAGTCGAGGTCTACGAGGCCGCGGGCTCCACTGCCGGTGCGGCCCCGATGTTCATCCAGCTGCCGTCGATGTTCGGCACGATGCTCGGCACCGTCCTGCTCGCCCTGGCCGTGCGCCGAGCGGGCTTCGGGAGCCGCGTCGCCCCCGCGGCGATGACCGTCGGCTGGGTGGTGTTCCTCGCCGGCGCGCAGCACTTCGCCGGCGCCGCGATCGGTACCGGACTGATCGCAGTGGCCACCGTAGTGATCGGGCTGCGCATCCTGTACGCCTCCGACACCGAGTGGGAGTCCGGCGTCCCCGACTGACCACAGGAGCATTCGCTCCCGCATCCCGCCGACCACGCCGCACGGGCCGCGTTGCGCCCCGTGCGGCGTGGATCTACGCGAGGATGACCGCCATGGCTCCCGGCGCGGACACTGCTGCGCTGCTCGCCGCCCTCGAAGGGCTGGGCGAGCAGGTCGCCGAGCTGCGCCTGCCGCTGGACGCACCCGGCGCAGCAAAGGCCCGCCAGCTGCGCCAGGAGATCGCCGACCAGCTCGACGACTACGTGCTGCCGCGTCTGCGTCGCATCGATGCTCCGCTGCTCGCGGTGGTCGGCGGGCCGACGGGGGCCGGAAAGTCCACCCTCGTCAACACGCTGGTCGGTGTGCGGGTCAGCGCGGCCGGGGTTCTGCGGCCGACGACCCGGTCAGCTGTCCTCGCGTACAACCCGCGCGACAACAGCTGGTTCGAGGACGCGCGCATCCTGCCGGGGCTCGCCCGCACCACCGGCGACGGCGGCAACGACCCGACGGCTCTGCGGCTCGCGCCCAGCGAGAACATCCCCGCCGGGCTCGCCCTCCTCGACGCGCCCGACATCGACTCGGTCGTCACCCGCAACCGCGAGCTCGCCACGCAGCTGCTCGCCGCGGCCGACATGTGGCTGTTCGTCACGACGGCCGCACGCTACGCCGACGCGGTGCCGTGGGAGTTCCTGCGGTCCGCGGTCACCCGCGGAACCGCGGTGGCGATCGTCCTCGACCGCGTGCCGCCGGAGGCGACCGAGGAGGTACGCACCCACCTGGCGGCGATGCTCACGGAGCAGGGGCTGGGTGGCGCACCGCTCTTCGTCGTCCCTGAGACGACGTCGTACGACGCGGTGCTGCCCGCCGAGGCCGTCGAGCCGATCCGCAGCTGGCTGCACGGGCTGGCTGCCGACTCGTCGCTCAAGGGCGCGGTGGTGCGACACACCCTCGACGGCGCGGTCCGTTCCCTCGGCGCGCGCGTCTTCGAGCTGGCGGCGGCGGCCGACGCGCAGGCGGAGACGGTCCTGCGGCTGCGTCGCGAGGTCGACGCGGCGTACGACGACGCGGTGGCTCACGTCGACACCGCCAGCGGTGACGGGTCACTCCTCCGTGGCGAGGTGATGGCTCGCTGGCAGGAGTTCGTCGGCACCGGCGAGCTGATGCGCTCCCTCGAGTCGAAGATCGGCCGGGTCCGCGACCGCGTGACGGCCGTCGTGCAGGGCAAGCCGGGTCCCGGGGCCGACCTGGCGGAGGCCCTCGAGTCAGGGGTCGAGGCGCTCGTGCAGTCGTCGGCCGACGAGGCCGCCGAGCGGACCGCAGGCGCCTGGCGGGAGGACCCCGCCGGCTCGGCGCTGCTCGCCGGCGGCGAGGACCTGCGCCGGAGCTCCCCGGAGCTCAAGGAGCAGACGGCACGTGCCGTCCGCGACTGGCAGGGGTTCGTGCTCGACATGGTCCGCGACCAGGGTCACGGCAAGAGGCGGACCGCGCGGTACCTGGCGTTCGGTGTCAACGGGCTCGGACTGATGGTGATGATCGTGGTCTTCGCGCACACCGGCGGCCTGGTGGCCGGCGAGGTCGCCGTCGCGGGAGGGGCGTCGGCCCTGAGCCAGAAGATCCTCGAGGCGGTGCTGGGCGACCAGGCGGTTCGCTCGTTGGCCGAGAAGGCGCGGACCGACCTGCGGCGGCGCGTCGAGGAGCTGCTCGAGGGGGAGCGCCGGCGGTTCACCGTGCGCCTGGAGCAGGCCTCCGTTCTCGAGGGTGCGGGTACGGCGCTGCGCAGTGCCGTCCAGGAGATCGAGGACGTGCGCCGGTGACCACTCCGTGAGCCCGCGGCTGAGGGGACGCCATCGCCGCGCCGACCTTCCGGCGATGCTCTCGGCGCTGGACGAGGCGGTCAACACGCTTGACGGCCGGGCGAACACCGGAGCCCTGCTGAGGGCGCGGGCCGTCGCCGATCGGGCCGGCGAGCGGCTGCGGCTCTCCGGAGAGCACACCGTGGTGGCACTCGCCGGCTCGACGGGCAGCGGCAAGTCCTCGCTCTTCAACGCGCTCGCGGGCGATGAGCTGTCACCGGTGGGCGTACGCCGCCCGACGACGTCGAAGGCCTATGCCTGCGTCTGGGGGTCCGAGGGCGCGACCGCGCTCGTGCAGTGGCTGGGTGTCCCGCGGCGGCAGACCTCGTGGCGGCACGGCTCCGGCGACACATCGGGCACGGTTCCGGTCGGCGAGTCGCGCGCCGAGGACGAGCTCGAGGGCCTGGTGCTGCTCGACCTGCCCGACCACGACTCGACGGTGATGGAGCACCAGCTCGAGGTCGACCGGCTGGTGGAGCTGGTGGACCTGCTGGTGTGGGTGGTCGACCCGCAGAAGTACGCAGACCAGGTGCTGCACGAGCGCTACCTGCGCCGGCTGGCGGGGCACTCGGCGGTCATGGTGGTGGTGCTCAACCAGGTCGACACGGTGAACCCGTTCGCCGCGGCGGAGTGTGCCGAGGACCTGCGACGCCTGCTCGACGACGACGGCCTGCGCAGGTCGCCGGTGATGACCACCTCGGTGCGCACCGGCGCCGGGCTGGACGGACTGCGCTCGCTGCTTGCCGACGCGGTCTAGCGCCGCCGGGCGCGCAACGACCGGCTGGTCGCCGACGTCGAGCACGCGATCGAGGAACTCACGCCCGCGGTCTCGGTCGACGACCCACGAGGTGTCGGGGCAGGGGAGCGCGCCCGTCTGGTCGAGGCCCTGGCGTCGGCCGCGGGGGTGCCGACGATCGGCAAGGCGGTCGAGGACTCGTGGCGGCTGCGCGCCGGCGGGTCGCTGGGGTGGCCGCCGACCCGCTGGGTGCGCAGGCTGCGCCCCGACCCGTTGCGCCGGCTCCACCTGCGGCCCGGGGAGCGGCGCGAGGTGCGAGGCATGGTGCGCTCGTCGGTCCCCGAGCCCAGTCCCGTCCAGCGGGCACAGGTCGACACCGCACTGCGACAGGTGTGCGACGCAGCCGCCGACGGACTGCCAGAGCCGTGGCAGAGGTCGGTGCGGGCTGCTGCGCAGGGGTCCTCCGGCGACGTACGGGATGCTCTCGACCGCGCCGTCGTCGGAACCGACCTCGGCGTCGATCGCACGCCGCTCTGGTGGCGCGCCGCGGCGGTCCTGCAGTGGCTGCTCGTGGTGGCAGCCCTGGTCGGCGCCGGGTGGCTGCTGCTCCTGGCGTTCGGGTCCTACCTGCGGTTGCCCGACCCGCCGACGCCCGACGTCTGGGGCATCCCGGTTCCGACCCTGCTGCTGGTGGGCGGCGTCCTGCTCGGCCTCCTGCTGGCGACGGTGGGCCGGACGCTGGCCGCCGGCGCCGCGGTGGTGCGCCGACGGCGGGCCGAGTCGCGGCTGCGCTCGGCCATCGAGGAGGTGGCGACGTCGCTGATGCTCGCGCCCGTCGAGGCCGAGCTGGCCCGCCACCACCGCGCGCGCGAGGCCCTGGACCGCGCCCGCACCGGCTGAGCCGCGCTGCCGGCGGGTCGGCGCCGTCCACAGCCGACGATCGCTCCCTGGACGTCCACAGATGCGTCCAGCGCGCTGTTGCGCGCGCCGAGGCTGCTCCATCGTCGTCGGCAGGGAGCGGCGGAGGGCCGCGACGAGATGCGGCGGCGCGAGTCACTGCCGTGACGAGGAGGCGAGAGGGTGAACGAGACAGTCCTGACGGTGACGGGGTACGTCGCGCAGGAGCCGAAGCTGCGTGTGACGGCAGCCGGGACGCGGGTCGTGAGCTTCCGGCTGGCGACGACCGAGCGACGCTTCGACAAGTCGCTCAACGGGTGGCGCGACGGCGACACCATCTTCTTCACGGTGACCTGCTGGCGCCTGATCGGCGAGAACGTCCTGGACTCGCTGAAGAAAGGTGAGCCGGTCCTTGTCCAGGGACGGTTGCGCGACGGCACCTACGAGAAGGAGGGCGTCAGCCACACCGTCTTCGAGATCGAGGCGCACGCTGTCGGGCACGACCTGTCCCGTGGTGTCAGCAGGTTCACGAAGGCCACCCCGCCGCGGCCCGAGGTGGTGCTCGAGGAGGTTCCTGTGGAGGCCGGCGGCGACGGCGGGACCGGCGACCTGGAGAACCCGGAGACACGGAGTTCGCCCAGCGCCGCCTGATGAGCTCGCGCCCGGGCCGCCGCCGCTCCCTCCCCCGGTGCGGCCGGCCCGGGCGCGACCCCACGTGGAGAAGCCTCGAGCCGCAGAGGGCTCGGCCCACCTCGAGAAAAGTTCCCTGGGCGGAGGCCCCCCAAGGCTGCAATGGGCTGGCGGCTGAACCGCTTTACGAGATCCGGGGTCGGTGCTACAACCGAGGAACGGCTCGCGCAGGACGGGCTGAACGGGCTTCTGGAGGCCTCGCTTGGACGCTTCGTACCAGGGTGCACCTGACGTTCACGTGTTCCCGGCGAACCTGCCATTGCCGGGCGTGGGCGTGCTGCCCATCAACGCCTACCTCTTAATGGCCCAGGAGCCGGTGCTGATCGACACCGGCATCGGTGTCGACACCGAGGACTTCGTTGCCGCCGTGAGCTCCGTCATCGATCTGAAGCAGCTGAAATGGATCTGGCTGACCCACGATGACGCCGACCACACCGGCAGCATCCGGCGTGTGATGGAGCTGGCGCCGAAGGCCCGGCTTGTCACCCACGCCATGAGTGCCCTGCGGATGAGCACCTGGTGGCCGGTGCCCCTCGACCGGGTGCACGCCATCCGCTTCGGCGATGAGATCCACGTCGGCGATCGGACCCTGACCGCCGTGGCGCCACCGCTGTTCGACAACCCGATGTCGACCGGGCTGCTGGACCGCTCGACGGGTGCGTTCTTCTCGGTGGACTCCTTCGGAGCGATCCTGCCCGAGGCGACCCAGGATGCAGCAGACGTGCCGCCGGAAGCGCTCGCCGGTGGAATGGTGGGGTGGGCCACCAGCGACTCGCCGTGGGCGCATGTGACGGATCGGGCGAAGTTTGGGGAAGTCCTCGACCGGGTTCGCCAGATTCAGCCGACTCGGATCTTCTCGTCACACCTGCCCGCAGCGAGCGGGACGTCGATGGAGGAGTTCTTGAAGATCCTCGAGACGGTCCCCGACGCCGAACCCTTCATGCCGCCGAACTCCGAGGAGTTCGCTCACATGATCGAGGCCATGGCAGCGCTACAGCAGGGCGACGTTCCAGACCAGCGGGACAACGCGCCGCAGGGCGCTCCCGTAGGCAGGTAACGGCACGGCCAGGTAGCAAGCCGCCGCATCTACACCGATATGCCGTGTCCGGGGAGATGTCGTCGAGTGACCGGACTCTCTCGGCGTACCGGACGTGGGCGCCTCGGTGCGGGAGACCCCAGGACCTGGGCACACCGCTCCGCGGCGAGGCCGCGCCCCTTCTGGTCCACTCGGCGGCATCGACAAAGTGGCCGGGCGCCCGTCTGGGTGCCTGTCGCGGGCATCGCCGCCGTTGTCGCCGTGCTGAGCTCGTCCGTTCTCGCCACCGGCGGACACGGCGGCGATGAGGCCGGTGCCGTCTCGAGTCGTCGGATGGTGGGCTCGGAGTCCGCCCCACCGACCACCGTGTCGCCGACCACCGCGTCGCCGAGCATGCGGGAGAACGGTCTCGCCGCGTGACCCCCCACGACCGCCGGCCACAGCGGGTCCTGGGCAGGAGCCGGGCGCTCGTTCGAAGGGAACCTCCCACCCGCCAGCGGTGGGATCCAGGACCTATCGTCCTGCCGGTCAAGTCCACCGGCGAGGAGACACTCGTACCAATGGCACGGCCGCCGGGCAGCAGGCCGCGCCGACTCGCAAGCGTCCCGTGACGCGGCGGACGGGACGCCGTTGTCGATCACGAGTGTCGACGCCGCCGCGTCGGGCCCGGCGGCAGCAGCGGGACCGATACAGGTCAGCCCTCGTTGCCGCGGAAGCGCTCCGGCGATGCCGCACAGAACGACCTGAACGCGGAACGAGGACCGGTCCTGGCCTTCCGGGCCACATTCACCGGCGCGGTGCTGCTCGCCTGGGGACTCGCCCGGGTCAAGCCGGGCGGAGCCTACCGCCGACACTGAGCGAGCCGACCCGTGCCCCCGCGCGCGCCGAAGCGCGATGTGACCGCACCCCCGACGCTGAGGCAGGATGGAGGACCCAGACCTGCACTGATGACGGACGGCGGACGGTTCCCCTTGGCTGAGTTCATCTACACGATGCGCAAGGCGCGCAAGGCGCACGGCGACAAGCTGATCCTCGACGACGTGACGCTGTCGATGTACCCCGGCGCGAAGATCGGGGTCGTCGGCCCCAACGGCGCCGGGAAGTCCACGGTCCTCAAGATCATGGCCGGGCTCGACCAGCCGTCCAACGGGGACGCGTTCCTCTCCCCGGGCTACACCGTCGGCATCCTCGAGCAGGAGCCCCAGCTCGACGAGAGCAAGGACGTGCTGGGCAACGTCGAGGAGGGCATGGCCGAGATCAAGGGCAAGGTCGACCGCTTCAACGCGATCGCCGAGCAGATGGCCACCGACTACAGCGACGAGCTGATGACGGAGATGGGCAAGCTGCAGGAGGAGATCGACCACGCCGACGCGTGGGACCTCGACTCCCAGCTCGAGCAGGCGATGGACGCGCTGCGCTGTCCCCCGCCGGACGCCGACGTGTCGATCCTCTCCGGTGGAGAGCGCCGTCGCGTGGCCCTGTGCAAGCTGCTGCTCAGCCAGCCCGACCTGCTGCTGCTGGACGAGCCCACCAACCACCTGGACGCCGAGAGCGTGCAGTGGCTGGAGAGCCACCTGGAGAAGTACGCCGGCACCGTCGTCGCTGTGACTCACGATCGCTACTTCCTCGACAACGTGGCGCAGTGGATCCTCGAGCTCGACCGTGGGCGCGCCTACCCCTACGAGGGCAACTACTCGACCTACCTCGAGACCAAGCAGTCCCGGCTCAAGGTCGAGGGGCAGAAGGACGTCAAGCGCGCCAAGCGGCTCAAGGACGAGCTGGACTGGGTGCGGTCCAACGCGAAGGCCCGCCAGACCAAGAGCAAGGCCCGCCTCGAGCGGTACGAGGAGATGGCCGCGGAGGCGGAGAAGACCCGCAAGCTGGACTTCGAGGAGATCCAGATCCCGCCGGGACCCCGCCTTGGCAGCGTCGTCGTCGAGACCGACAAGCTGACCAAGGGCTTCGGCGACCGGCTCCTCATCGAGAACCTCTCGTTCTCGTTGCCGCGCAACGGGATCGTCGGCGTCATC
>DASVED010000312.1:0-2829 GCA_036380775.1 Actinomycetes bacterium | reverse complement strand
GGAACGACATGGCAGGCATCGACAACAAGAGCTTCGACCAGCCCGACGAAACACGCACACCGGACAAGACGCGGATCGATGTCGTGCGACTCGGCGACACCGAGGTGGGTCGCTTCACGTTCGCCCCGGGGTGGCGGTGGTCGGAGTGCATCAAGCCCGTGGTCGGCGGTGAGTCCTGTCAGGTCGACCACGTCGGCTACGTCGCGTCCGGTCGCCTCAGCGTCACCCACGAGGACGGATCGCAGGCCACGCTGTCACCGGGAGATGCATACCGGATCGCCCCAGGTCACGACGCGTGGGTCGAGGGCGACGAGGACTTCGTGGGGTACGAGTTCAAGGGTGCCGCTACCTACGCCAAGCCCTGACACCGAACATCGCGGCGATCGCGCTCGCGTGCTGCTGGTCGTGCTGAGGCTCGTGCCCGCTGCCTGAGACGCAGACGACGGACCGATGAGTTCGGCCGGTGACCGGAGTCGTATCCGTCGATGCGCGAGTCATGGCTCGCGAGTAGCGTCTGGCCCGACGAGAGGAGCACCGCTGATGAGTGGCGTACGAGTCCTGGTCGGCACCCGCAAGGGCGCCTTTGTCCTCACCTCCGACGAGCGCAGGGAGTCGTGGAAGGTCGACGGCCCGCACTTCGCGGGGTGGGAGATCTACCACGTCAAGGGGTCCACGGTGAACCCCGACCGCATCTACGCCTCGCAGACCAGCGGGTGGTTCGGCCAGGTCATCCAGCGCTCCGACGACGGCGGCGCGACGTGGGACACGGTGGGTAACGACTTCACGTACGACGGCGTCCCCGGCGAGCACCAGTGGTACGACGGCACGTTGCGGCCCTGGGCCTTCACTCGGGTCTGGCACCTCGAGCCCTCGCTGCACGACGCGGAGACGGTCTACGCCGGCGTGGAGGACGCGGCGCTGTTCAAGTCCACCGACGGCGGAGCCAACTGGACCGAGCTGTCCGGCCTGCGCAAGCACGAGACCGGCCCTCAGTGGCAGCCGGGGGCGGGCGGCATGTGCCTGCACACGGTCATCGAGCACCCGAGCGACCCGAACCGACTCTTCGTCGCCATCTCCGCGGCCGGCGCCTTCCGGACCGACGACGGCGGCCAGACCTGGCTGCCGATCAACAAGGGCCTGCGCTCCGGCGAGATCCCCGACCAGGACTCCGAGGTGGGCCACTGCGTCCACCGCATCGACATGCACCCGTCCAACCCCGACGTGCTCTACATGCAGAAGCACTGGCATGTCATGCGGACCAAGGACGGGGGCGACTCCTGGCAAAAGGTCAGTGGCAACCTTCCGTCCGACTTCGGGTTCCCCATCGCGGTCCACGCCCAGGAGCCGGAGACCGTCTACGTCGTGCCGATCAAGAGCGACTCGGAGCACTTCCCGCCGGACGGGAAGCTGCGCGTCTACCGCAGTCGGGGCGGCGGCGACGACTGGGAAGCGCTGACCGACGGCCTGCCGCAGAGCGACTGCTACGTCAACGTGCTGCGCGACGCGATGGCGGTCGACTCGCTGGAGTCGTGCGGGGTCTACTTCGGCACCACTGGGGGTCAGGTCTACGCGTCATCGAACTCGGGTGACAGCTGGGCACCGATCGTCCGCGACCTGCCGGCGGTCCTGTCCGTCGAGGTCCAGACACTCCGATGACCAGCTCCAACGGCACGGTCCGGGTGGTGCTCCCGGCGCACCTGCGCACGATCGCCAAGGTGGACGGCGAGGTCCGCGTCGAGATCGACGGCGCGGTCACCCAGCAGTCGGTGCTGGACGCCGTCGAGGAGCGTTATCCGAAGCTGCGCGGCACCATCCGCGACCGCGACACCCAGAAGAGACGCGCGTTCGTACGGTTCTTCGCCTGCGAGCAGGACCTGTCGCACGAGCCGCCCGACGCACCGCTCCCGGAGCGGGTCGTGCGCGGTGAGGAGCCGTTCATGGTGGTCGGCGCGATGGCCGGGGGGTAACTCGCCGGGTCTAGCGACGGGCGCGGACGGCCCACCCGGCAGCCGCGACGGCACCGGCTCCGACCGCCACGGCACGGAGCCAGTGCCGTCCCCACCGGCCGTGCAACGCGTCACCATCAGGTTGCGGCGCAAAAACGTTCCCCTCGTGTGGTGCGGTCTCCCGGCGGGACAGCGCGCCCACCGTCATCAGCGGTGTGACGAGCACGTCGAAAGCACCAGGAAGCGTGGCGAAGCCCAGCCGCGAGAGCCGGTTCGCGGCACCCACCGTGACCCGCGCCCGCGGGTGGTCCGCGCACCGGACGATCGCCCTCGCGACCTTCTCCGGCCGGTCCACCGGGGGCGGCGGTCGCCCGACGCGCCCCGTGTAGCTCCCTGCCTGGTCGTAGACCGGTGTGTCCACGGCGCCGGGCGACACGACGCAGACGTGGATGTCCTTCGCGTCACGTGTCTCGATCGAGAGGACCCGACCGAGACCGCGGACCGCCCACTTGCCCGTCACGTAGCTGCCCATGAACGGCGTGGCGATCTCGCCCAGCAGCGAGCCGACCAGGACGAGGGTCCCCTCACCCTGCAGGCGGAACTGCCGCAAAGCAGTCCTGGCGGCGTGGACCGTCCCGTGCACGTTGGTGTCGAGGACGCGGCGGAACACGTGAGAGGGCACGTCCTCGAACCGCCCGTACGCGATGACAGCCGCCGAGTGGACCCACACGTCGACCCGTCCGAACCGGGTGACGGCAGTCCGCGCGACCGCGTCGACCGCGGACTCGTCGCCCACGTCGGCGACCACGACGGCCGTCCCCGCCGCTCCTGCGGCACGGCACTGCTCCTCGGCACGGCGCAGGCTCTCGTCAGACCGGGCCAC
>DASVED010000311.1:0-6975 GCA_036380775.1 Actinomycetes bacterium | reverse complement strand
ACGGTGTGCCGTTGCGGGACGTAGCCGATCCGCCACCGCTGCGTGAAGCGGGACGACGGCACGCCGAAGAGCTCTACGTGCCCAGCCATCAGCGGGGTCAGCCCGAGCAGCGTCCGCACCAGCGTCGACTTCCCCGAGCCGTTGGCCCCGAGCAGGACGACGACCTCCCCGGCCCGGAGCGTGAAGTCGATCTCGCGCAGCACGGGTCGGTCCTCGTAGCCCAGCGTGCCGTGACGCAGGTGCAGCACGTCCGTCGTCCCCGCGGTGCCGGGGTCACCCTCGTCTATCGGCACGGCTGTCCCTCCCGCAGTGTCTGGACGTTCGCCTGCATCACCTCGAGGTAGTCGTCCCCGGGTGAGTCGTCGGTGATCCCTTCCAACGGGTCGAGGACCGCTGTCGTCGCGCCGGTCTCCCGGGCGACGGTTCGCGCCACGTCGGGACTCACGAGTGTCTCGTAGTAGATGGTGCGCACGTCGTGCTCCGCCACGAATGCCGCGACGTCAGCGACGTCTCGCGGGGAGGGCTCGGCGTCCGGCGAGAGCCCGCTGATGCCCACCTGGCTCATGCCGTACCGCTCCGCCAGGTAGCCGAACGCGGCATGGCTCGTCACCAGATCGGTGCCCTCACAGCCGGCCAGTCCCTGTGCCATCTCCCGGTCGAGCGCCTCGAGATCGGCTCGGACCTGGCCGGCCCGACGTACGAATGCCGCCGATTGCGCCCGTCGGGCCGTGCCGAGCTGGGTGGCGACGGCGTCCGCGACATCAGCCAGCCGGGTCGGGTCGAGCCAGAAGTGCGGGTCCCGGCCGCCAGCCGCATGGCCCTCTTCCGAATGGCCGACATCCGCATGCTCCTCGCCGGTGTCCGCTGGTCGCAGGTGTGCGTCACCTGCGACGTCGAGCGCGGACCCGTTGGCCTCCTGCGCGACGGCGTCATCGACGGCCGGCTGGAACCCGCCGAGATAGACGACGAGGTCGGCCTCGGCGAGCGTCGCCACGTCGCGCGGGACGAGCTCCAGGTCGTGGGGCTCGGCGCCGGGCGGCGTGAGGCTGGACACCTCGGCGCCTGGACCGGCGACCCGTTCGGTCACCCACTGCAGTGGATAGAACGATGCGATGACGTGAAGCTTGCCGCGTTCCTCGGAACCCGCCCCGGCGGTTCCGCACGCAGTGGTGGCCATCGCGAGGGGAAGGGCGGCGGCGAGGAGGAGACATCGGGAACGACCGGGCAGCATGCCTCCCATCCTGCCTTATTGGGAATGATTGTCAAAACCAGTACGAGGGGACGGTCCTAGGGTGTCCGGGTGCTCGCCCTCACTCGCTGCGCCGTCCCAGCTGACTCCCAGGACGGGTTCCTGACCGTCGCCCGCGGGGTGCTCGGACTCCTGGCGGGCCGCCCCGGGTTCGTGCGCGGACACCTCGGCCGTGCGGTGGACCGCCCGGATCTGTGGGTGTTGAGCACGGAGTGGTCCGGGGTCGGCCACTACCGACGCGGACTGTCCGCCTACGACGTGAAGGTCGCGATCGCGCCCTTGATGCCGTACGTCGTCGACGAGCCAGGGGCGTTCGAGGTCGCGCAGACCTGGACATCGACCGGCGGCGGGTAGATGCACTCGCACGCTCACGCAGACGCCGCTCCGGCCGCCGCGGCCTCCCGAGGCACTCGTCTGGTCCTGTGGCTGCTCGTCGGGCCGTTGGTCGCGGCGACGGTGGTCGGCCTCCTGGTGCTGCGGCCGGGCGCGGATGCCGACCTGGGCCTCGGCGCGCTCGGCCCGACCGCCGACCGCGAGAACGGTTCGATCGTCGACGTCCGCCGCGAGCCGTGCATCGGTGCCCAGCCGCCGGCGGACGGGTCAGCCGCACCCACCTGCCCCACCGCACGGGTCCGTCTCACCACGGGGCCGGCGGACGGACGGGTCGTGGACGCCATCGTCCCCGAGGGCGAGGGGACACCGACCTTCTCGCCCGGGGACGACGTCGTCGTGGCTTTCATTGCCGAGGCCCCGGAGGGCCAGCAGTACCAGGTGGTCGACTTCCAGCGCGGCAAGCCGTTGGTGGTTCTCGCGGCGCTGTTCGCCGTCGTGGTCGTGCTTGCCGGACGGTGGCGCGGCGTCGCGGCCCTGGTGGGGCTGGGGGTCAGCGGAGTGGTGCTGCTGACGTTCGTGGTGCCTGCGGTGCTGGCCGGCGAGAGCCCGTTGCTGGTGGCGGTGGTCGGGTCCTCGGCCATCATGCTCGTCTCGCTGTTCCTGGCTCACGGGTTCACCGCGCGGACGGCGGTCGCTGTGCTGTCCACTGCGGCCACGCTGGCGCTGATCGGGTCGCTCGCCTTCGCGGTCGTGGCGGTCAGCCACTTCACCGGTCTCGGCAGCGAGGACGTCGCCTACTTGCGAAGCGTCCACGGCGAGATCGACCTGCGGGGACTGCTGCTCGCGGGCATCGTCATCGGCTCGCTGGGCGTGCTCGACGACATGACCGTCACCCAGACATCCGTCACCTGGGAGATCGCCCATGCCGACAGGAGCGCCAGCGCGCGGGCCGTCTACCGCGCCAGTTCCCGGGTCGGCCGCGACCACGTCGCCTCCATCGTCAACACGCTCGTCCTCGCCTACGCAGGGGCGGCACTGCCGCTGCTGCTGCTGTTCACCGTCTCCGAGGCGCATAGCTCGGACGTCGTGACTACCGAGTTGGTGGCGCAGGAGGTCGTCCGGACCCTCGTCGGCGGGATCGGCATCGTCGCCGCCGCGCCACTCACGACCGCCCTGGCGACGTTCTTCGCCGTCGCAGACCGCGGTCGGCCGGAGTCTCGTGGGCGGTCGTCCCGCCGCATGCCCAGTCGGCACCGGAGTGTCAGCGACAGGTAGTGTCAGCGGCTCACCGCCGACAACCAGCCGGATGGAGGCCATCGTGGCCAAGGGCAGCGCCGACCAGCGGAACGACCAGATCGTCAGCCTCAGCAAGCGGCGCGGTTTCGTCTACCCCAGCAGCGAGATCTACGGCGGCACCCGCTCCGCCTGGGACTACGGCCCGCTCGGCGTCGAGCTGAAGGAGAACATCCGGCGCCAGTGGTGGCGGACGATGGTCCAGGGCCGCGAGGACATCGTCGGGCTGGACTCGGCAGTCATCCTGGCGCGCGACGTCTGGGTCGCCTCGGGCCATGTCGACACGTTCACCGACCCGCTGTCGGAGTGCCAGTCGTGTCACAAGCGCTTCCGGGCCGACCACCTGGAGGAGGCGTACGAGGCCAAGAAGGGCACCCCGCCGCCGAACGGCCTCAAGGACGTCAACTGCCCGAACTGCGGCACCAAGGGCGCGTTCACCGAGCCTCGCCAGTTCTCCGGCCTGCTCAAGACGTTCCTCGGGCCGGTGGAGAGCGACGAGGGGCTGCACTACCTGCGGCCCGAGACCGCTCAGGGAATCTTCGTCAACTTCCTCAACGTGATGACCTCGGCGCGCAAGAAGCCGCCCTTCGGCATCGCCCAGACCGGCAAGTCGTTCCGCAACGAGATCACCCCGGGCAACTTCATCTTCCGCACCCGGGAGTTCGAGCAGATGGAGATGGAGTTCTTCGTCGAGCCGGGGACCGACGAGCAGTGGCACGACTACTGGCTCAAGGCCCGCTGGGACTGGTTCATCGACCTGGGCATGCGGGAGGAGAACCTCCGGTTCTACGAGCACCCGCAGGAGAAGCTGTCGCACTACTCGAAGCGCACTGTCGACATCGAGTACCGGTTCAACTTCGGCGGCAAGGAGTTCGACGAGCTCGAGGGCATCGCCAACCGGACCGACTTCGACCTCACGGCGCACAGCAAGCACTCGGGCACCGACCTGAGCTACTTCGACCAGGAGAAGGGGGAGCGCTGGACGCCGTACGTCGTCGAGCCGGCGCTTGGCCTGACCCGGGCCACCCTCGCGTTCCTGCTCGACGCCTTCACCGAGGACGAGGCACCGAACGCCAAAGGCGTGATGGAGAAGCGCACCGTGCTGCGCCTCGACCCGCGCCTGTCGCCGGTCAAGGTCGCCGTGCTGCCCCTCTCGCGCAACGCCGACCTCACGCCGAAGGCGAAGGACCTGGCCGCCCTGCTGCGCCAGTCCTGGAACGTGGAGTTCGACGACGCCGGCGCCATCGGACGCCGTTACCGCCGCCAGGACGAGATCGGCACGCCGTTCTGCGTGACGGTGGACTTCGACACCCTCGAGGACCAGGCCGTGACGGTGCGCGAGCGGGACTCGATGACCCAGGAACGGGTCGGGCTGGACGCGGTCCACGGCTGGCTGGCCCAGCGCCTGGTCGGCTGCTGACCCCCGGTGCCGGCGCCTGACCTGCCGCCGCGGCAGGTGACCCTGCTGCTCTGCGACAGGGACGGGGCACTGCTCGGCACGCTGCCGGCCTTCGAGGTGACCGTCCCCTGGTGGCAGGAGGTCGGTGACGTGGTGGCCGGAGCCCGTGAGCACCACGGAGCGGACGTGACGGTGCTGCGGTTGCTGCCGTCGACCGCGCCGTGGCCGGCGGTCGGGGGACCGGTCACCTACCTCGCCGAGGTCGCGAGCACGCCCGCCGTGCGGCTCGACCCCTGGCCGGACTCGGCGGGCGACCCGATGGCCGAGCACCCGCTGCGCCTCCCGTACGCGCGGCCGGGTGGGCCGGCCCTCGACCTGGCCTGGGCCGACGGGGAGCTGGCCGCGGCCGGACGACCGCGGACCGGGCCGGCCGTGCAGGTCCGCACCTGGAACCTGTCGAGCATCTGGCGGCTGCCCACCGCCGCGGGCGACGCATGGCTCAAGGTCGTGCCGCCGTTCTTCGCCCACGAGGGTGCGATGCTCCGCCGACTCGACCCCACCGTGGTCCCGCCGCTGATCGCGGCGGACGGTCCGCGGGTGCTGCTCTCCGACATCCCGGGCGACGACCACTGGGGAGCGCCGGCGCCGGTGCTGCTGCGGGTGCTGCGGATGCTCGTCCGGCTGCAGCAGGGGTGGGTCGGGCGGGTGGGCGAGCTGGAGGCAGTCGGGGCGCCGGACTGGCGCGTCGAGCGATTCCTGCCCGCCGTCGCGCGGCTTCTGGAGGTGAGCGGGCCCGAGCTCGACGCCCCGACGCTCGGCGCGCTGCGGGCCCTCGAACGGGGTCTGCCCGAGCGGTTCGAGCAGATCGCTGACTGCGGAGTGCCCGACACGCTCGTGCACGGCGACTTCCACCCCGGGAACACCCGCGGATCGGCCGCGCCGAACGGCCGGAGCGTCCTGCTGGACTGGGGCGACTGCGGCATCGGCAACCCGCTGCTCGACCAGGCGGCCTTCCTCGCGAGCATCGATGAGGAGCATCGCGAGCCGGTACGTGCGGAATGGGCCCGGCTGTGGCGCGACGGCGTGCCCGGCTGCGACCCGGAACGCGCCGCCCACCTGGTCGCCCCGGTCTCGGCGCTGCGGCAGACGCTGATCTACCGGATGTTCCTGGACAGCATCGAGCCGGACGAGCGGGTCTACCACCGCGGCGACCCCAAGCACTGGCTGGACCGGGCCGCTCAGCTCGCCTCCGCGGACTGAGGCTGGGAAGGCGTCGGTGTCATGTCGGCGGCCGGCTTGAGAGGATGGCCGGATGAGCCCCGCCGAGCCGCTGCGCATCGGGCCGCACGCCGTCGTGCCGCCCGTGGTGCTGGCACCGATGGCCGGGATCACCAACTCGCCCTTCCGGCGGCTGTGCCGCGACTACGGCGGCGGCCTCTACGTCAGCGAGATGATCACCACCCGGGCGCTCGTCGAGCGCGACCCGGAGACGATGCGGCTGATCGAGTTCGCCCCCGACGAGACGCCGCGCAGCCTGCAGCTCTACGGCGTCGACCCGGGCGTCGTCCGGGAGGCGGTGACCATGCTGGTAGCCGAGGACCGGGCGGACCACATCGACCTCAACTTCGGCTGCCCGGTGCCCAAGGTGACCCGGCGCGGCGGTGGCGCGGCGCTGCCCTGGAAGCGTGACCTGCTCGACGCGGTGCTGCGCGCTGCCGTGACGGCGGCGGGCCCGGTGCCGGTGACGATGAAGATGCGCAAGGGCATCGACGACGAGCGCCTCACCTATCTCGAGGCCGGCCGGATCGCCGAGGACGCGGGGGTCGCCGCGGTGGCTCTGCACGGCCGGACGGCGGCGCAGGCCTACTCCGGGAGCGCGGACTGGTCGGCGGTCGCGCGTCTCAAGGAGCACGTGACGACGGTGCCGGTGCTCGGCAACGGCGACGTCTGGGAGGCCGCGGACGCCGTGCAGATGATGGCCGACACCGGCTGCGACGGCGTGGTCGTCGGGCGTGGCTGCCTCGGCCGACCCTGGCTGTTCCGCTCGCTGGACCGGGCCTTCGCCGGGCACCCGGACGAGCCGCACCCGACTCTCGGCGAGGTGGCGCGGGTAATGCGCCGCCATGCCGGCCTGATGGCGGAGTGGGCGGGGGAAGACAAGGGGTGTCGCGAGTTCCGCAAGCACGTCTCGTGGTACCTCAAGGGCTTCGCAGTCGGTGGCGACACCCGCCAGGCCCTCGGACTGGTCTCGACCCTCGCGGAGCTCGACGACCTGCTGGCCACCCTCGACGCGCACCAGCCGTTCCCGACCGGGTCGATCGGCGCGCCCCGCGGCCGGCTCGGCTCACCGCGGCGGGTCGTGCTGCCCGAGGGCTGGTTGGACGACCGCGGGTGGGGGCACATCGACCCCTCCGCTGAGCTGGCGGTGTCCGGTGGCTGATCTGCTGGTCGCGCGCAGCGAGTACGACGTGGTGGTTGTGGGTGGCGGGCACAACGGCCTGGTGGCGGCCGCCTACCTGGCAAAGGCCGGGCTGCGCACGGTCGTCTGCGAGTCGCGGGAGGTGGTCGGCGGCGCCGCCGTCACCGAGCAGCCCTTCGGGCCTGACTACCGGGTCACCGCCCTGTCGTACGTCGTGAGCCTGCTCCCGCCCTCGCTCGTGCGTGACCTGTCCCTGGATCGCTACGGCTACCACGTCTACCC
>DASVED010000310.1:0-4007 GCA_036380775.1 Actinomycetes bacterium | reverse complement strand
ACGGTCGAAGTCCGCCCAGCGGACAGTGGCGCCGGCCGCCTCCGCCGCCTGCACCCACGGGCGGATGTTGCCGTCGTGGTCGAGCCGGGTCACGACCACCTCGTCGCCGGCCGCCCAGTCCTTCGCGAGGGCACGCGACATGTCGTAGGTGAGCTGGGTCATCGAGCGGCCGAAGACCACACCGCGGGCGTCGGCGCCGAGCAGGTCGGCGATGGCGCCGCGCGCCGAGCGAACCGTGTCGTCGGCCCGCTGCTCGGCGGCCGTGACGGTCCCGCGGTTCGAGATGCCGGAGACCAGCGTCCCGGCGATCGCATCGGCCACTGTTCTCGGCGCCTGTGAACCGCCGGGCCCGTCGAAGTGCGCGATGCCGTGGTCCAGAGCAGGGAAGGCGGCGCGGACACGCGTCACGTCGAGGGCCACGGGCACCATCCTGCCTGGTCTCCCGACCGGCCCCGTCAGCGGAAGAGGACCGCCCGCAGGTGGGGCGGCTCGACCGCTTTGTCGCGCAGCACGATCTCGGCGGGGCGGCCACCGTCGACCGCCATCGTGACCTCGTCGGCGGTGAGCAGCACCGGCCGGCTGAACCCGCGCTCCTCCGGTGCGGTGGCGGCGGCGGCCGCCGCTGTGAAGGCCGGGTCGATGCGGGTGAGGTCCAGCCACCCGCGTCGGCGCATCGGGACGGCGGCCGCGCGCATGCCGGTCCCGTCCTGGGCGCCAAGGGCCGTGCGCAGGGTGCGCGACCCGAGCAGGGTCACGACGTCGCAGTCGCCGATCGGCTTCAGGGTGGTGTTGTCGCGGATGCGCTCCGCGGCGACTGCACCCATCCGCTCCAGGTAGTCGAGCGCCGCGGGCCACCACGGCGACGGGTCGATGCCCGCCGCATCGAAGGCACCCTGCGGCACGACGACGACCTCGTCCGGGTCGGTGCCTGCCCCGACGAAGCCGATGCCGAGGTCGAGGCTGTCGCCCATGACACGGTGCCGCACCCAGCCGAGGCCTGGGTACAACGGGTGGTCGAGGGGCAGGCCGACCGGCCGGGCCAGGTCCTTGAGATGGTCGGGGTGGGTGTCCGCGGCGATCCGGCGGCCCCGCAGCCAGGCGCGGACGCGGGCCCGCCCGAGGTCGTCCGTGGGGTCCGCGCCGGCGAGCGCCCGGCGCAGCTCCAGCCAGCTCACCTCGACCGGCGAGACACCGCTCAGCAGCAGCCCGTCGTCCAGCGGGACGATGTCGACGTCGTCGAGCACGGACACCGTCAGGGCAAGGCGGCGGAGCTCGAGGGAGTCGGGGGCGCGCATGTATCGAACGTACCCATGCGACCCCCCTCGGCTACTCGGCCGCCAGGGTGAGATGTGCTCACGTTCGGTGACGAGCGGTCTCCCGTCCAGCGTGCAGCGCCTTGTAGACCGTCACCCGGCGTCGCCGACGCGACGTCATCCGGCGTCCCCGACGCGGCGGAGCGAGTGGGGCAGGTACGCCGCGCCGGGGCCGCGCTGGGCCGCCTGGTCGCCGCTGTTGGAGATCGCGCAGGTGCGCAGCGACAGGCAGCCGCAGCCGATGCACGAGTCGAGCCCGTCCCGCAGGGCCTGGAGGCCCGCGATCTGGTCGTCGAGCCGCGACCGCCAGCCCCGGGAGAGACGTGCCCAGTCGGCCTTGGTCGGGGTCCGGCGCTCGGGGAGCGTCGCCAGCGCGGCGGAGACCTCGTCCAGGGAGAGCCCGATGTTCCGCGCGGCCCGGATGAAGGCGAGCCGGCGCAGCACGCTGCGGGCGTACCGCCGCTGACCGCCACTGGTGCGGGTGGCCGAGATGAGCCCGAGCCGCTCGTAGAAGCGCAGCGCGGACGGCGCGAAGCCGCTCCGACCCGACACCGCCCCCACCGTCAGCAGGTCCGTGGTGTCCATCCGTGGTTCCTCCGCGAGATCCCTTGACTTGAAGTCAACTTCATATATCAGGATGCCGTGGAAGACACCATCGGACAAGGAGCACCACCATGCCCGTCGCACTGATCACCGGCGCCTCTCGCGGGTTCGGCCGCGCCCTGGCGCACGAGCTGGGCCGTCGCGGCTGGTCTCTCGTCCTCGACGCGCGCGGTGTCGACGACCTCCGGGCGGCGACCGACGGACTCGACCCGGCCCGGACGGCGGTGCTGCCCGGCGACGTCACCGACCCGGCGCACCGGCAGGACCTGGTGGACGCGGCGCACGGCCTCGGCGGACCGGACCTGCTCGTCAACAACGCGAGCCATCTCGGCCCGAGCCCCCAGCCGCGGCTGGCCGACTACCCACTGGACGAGCTCGCGCGCGTCTATGACGTCGACGTCCTCGCGCCGCAGGACCTGCTGCGCCGGGCTTTGCCCGCACTGGTGGCACGACGAGGAGTTGTCGTCAACGTCAGCAGCGACGCGGCGGTGGAGGCCTACGACGGGTGGGGAGGCTACGGGTCGGCCAAGGCTGCGCTCGACCACCTCACGGCGGTTCTCGCGGTGGAGGAGCCGGCCGTCCGGGCCTACGCGTTCGACCCGGGCGACATGCGCACCGACATGGCCGCCCAGGCGTTCCCGGACGAGGACCTCTCCGACCGCGCCGAGCCAGCCACCGTGGTCCCGGCCCTCCTGCGGCTGCTCGACGAGCGGCCACCGAGCGGGCGGTACCTCGCGAGTGAGCTCGCTGCACTGGAGGGGGCGCGGTGAGCAGCGGATCAGCGGCGCCCCTCGACGTCCGGTCACACCGATCGGTCGAGCTGCCGATGCGTGCAGCCACCGAGCCGCCCGAGGCGCACGGGACTGCGCGCGACGCTGTGCGGCTGCTGGTCGCCACGCCGTCGGGGCTGTCGCACACCCGGTTCCGCGACCTTGCCGGCTTCCTGTCACCGGGCGACTGCCTCGTCGTCAACGTTTCCGCCACGGTGGCCGCGGCGGTGGACGGTCGACGGGACGTCGCCACCATCACGGTGCACTTCGCGACCGAGCTGCCCGACGGCACCTGGGTGGTCGAGCTGCGGCCGGGCCGGCGGGCGGACGGACCTGTGACCGACGTGAGGCCCGGCCAGGTGGTGGACCTGCCCTCCGGCCGGCTGCACGTCGTCGAGCCCTACCCGGGGGACCACGACGGCGACGTGCCGCGGACCTGGCGCGCCCGGGTGGTCGTCGGCGGTTGCGTCCTCGCGTACCTCGAGGAGCACGGGCGCCCGATCACCTACGCGTACGTGCAAGACGACTGGCCCCTCGCGAGCTACCAGACCGTCTTCGCCCGCGAGCCCGGCAGCGCCGAGATGCCGAGTGCCGCGCGGCCGTTCAGCACCGAGCTGGTGACCGACCTGGTCGCCAGCGGGGTCGCCGTCGTGCCGGTCACGCTGCACACCGGCCTGTCGTCGGCGGAGTCCGGCGAGCCGCCGTTGCCGGAACGCTTCGAGGTGCCGGCCGCGACGGCCCGGCTGGTCAACGCGACGCGGGTGGCCGGCGGCCGCGTGGTGGCCGTGGGGACGACGGTGACCCGCGCGCTGGAGACGGTCGCGGGACCGGACGGGACCGTCCGGCCCGGCTCCGGCTGGACCGAGCTCGTCCTCGGCCCGCGCCGACCGGCCCGCGTCGTCAACGGGCTGGTCACCGGGTGGCACGCGCCGGGGGCGTCGCACCTCCGGCTGCTCGAGGCGGTCGCCGGGCCGGACCTGGTGGGTCGCGCCTA
The DNA here is from genome assembly GCA_036380775.1 of Actinomycetes bacterium. GTDB lineage: Bacteria > Actinomycetota > Actinomycetes > JACCUZ01 > JACCUZ01 > DASVED01. The sequence continues at coordinate 327 of DASVED010000310.1, read as the reverse complement.
CGCCGCCGCCCGCGAGCACGGGTACCGCTGGCACGAGTTCGGTGACAGCGCCCTGCTGCTGCCGTAGCGAGCAAAGCGGCCTTGTGATGTGATATCGGACAAAGTGTTTCGGCACCTGCCGCGTCCGGGAGGCCACCATGATCCCCGTCCGACCGATCCGTGCCTCCGTCGTGGCGGCCGTGCTGCTCGCCACCGGTCTGCCCCCCGCGGTCGTCGCCGCGGCCGCCGGCGGCAATGCCGCCGTCGCTGCCGTCTCCGGCCTGGCGAGCTCTCCGGGAGAGCTGACGGAGACATCTCGGCTGACCGACCGGCGGTCCCTGGTGGTCG
>DASVED010000309.1:0-3490 GCA_036380775.1 Actinomycetes bacterium | reverse complement strand
GACTACGGCCACCCCGCTGGCCGCACGCTGGCGGAGCTGCGGCGCGCGGGGGCCGTCGTGGGCCGGACCGACCGGGACGGGACCCTGGTGGTGGCAGGGACGCGGCATGCGCTCCGACTCGTCACCGGCGCCGGGTAGCGTGGCGCGCGATGGCCGACCCCCCCGCCCCCGTCACCCTCGTCACAGGACCCGAGGAGCTGCTGCGTGACCGCGCGGTCGCCGGGGTCGTGGCGCAGGCCAGGAACGCCGATCCGGAGACGCAGGTGCACGACCTGCCGGTCGCCGGCCTCGAACCGGGCAGGGTCACCGGGCTAACCAGTCCGTCGCTGTTCGGCGAGCTCACCGTGATCGTGGTCCGCGACGTGGCAGAGGCCGGGGAGGAGATCGCCGACGAGCTCAAGGCGTACGTCGCCGCGGCACCGGACGGCGTGGCCCTCGTGCTGGTGCACCACGGCGGCGTCAAGGGCAAGTCGCTCCTGGATGCCGTCCGCTCGAGCGGTGCGGTGATCGTCGAGGCCAAGCCGGTGAAGTGGGAGAGCGACAAGGTCAGCTTCGTGCAGGCGGAGTTCCACCACGCGGAGCGCAGGATCAGCCAGGACGCGGCGTCTGCGCTCGTCGACGCCGTGGGCAGCGACCTGCGCGAGCTCGCGAGCGCCTGCAGCCAGCTGGTCGCCGACACCGAGGGCGCTGTGGACCGATCGGTGGTCGAGCGTTACCACGCGGGGCGGGTGGAGGTCAGCGGCTTCAAGGTGGCCGACGCCGCGCTCGAGGGACGCTACGAGGACGCGCTCCGGCTGCTGCGGCATGCCCTCGCCACCGGTTTCGACCCGGTCCCGGTCAACGCCGCGTTCGCCGCCGGGTTGCGCAACCTGGCCCGGGTGGGCGGCGTGTCCCGCAACGCCCGGCCGGACGACGTGGCGCGCGACCTCGGGATGGCGCCGTTCCAGGTCCGCAAGGCGCGTGGCCAGCTCGCCGGCTGGACCGGTGACGGGGTCGCCGAGGCCATCGCGGCTGTCGCAGTCGCCGACGAGCAGATCAAGGGTGCCGGCACCGACCCGGTCTACGCGCTGGAGAAGGCCGTCGGCGCGATCGTCACTGCCCGGGCCCGCAGGGACTGACCCATGACGAAGGGCGCCACCCGCAACGGGGAGACGCCCTCATCGATCGTGCTGGAGTGGCTAGAGCGAGGCGACCCGCTTGGCCATCGCCGACTTGCGGTTGGCCGCCTGGTTGGCGTGGATGACGCCCTTGCTCGCGGCCTTGTCGAGCTCGCGCGACGCGGTCGTCATGGCCTTCAGTGCGGTGTCGCGCTCACCCGCGTCCGCGGCCTCGCGGAACTTGCGGATCGACGTCTTGAGAGAGGACTTGACCGCCTTGTTGCGCAGGCGCGCCTTCTCGTTCGTCTTGATCCGCTTGAGCTGGGACTTGATGTTCGCCACGAAGAAGCCTCGAGAGTGTCTGAGTGTGTCGGTCGGGAGCGCGCCCGCGCGCAGGTGCGGCGCGGCTGCGACGGATCAGAGTAGCAACAGACCGCCGTCGGGCCCAAACCGCTCGCGGAGCGGAAGCAGGAGACCACCCGGCAGGTGTGCCGCCGGACCTCTCCCGCTTGCTGCCAGAGGTTACGGACCGTTCCAGGACTGCCGCGCGTGGGAGGATGGCGGCGACCCCGACGTCCGACTCGAATTGGACCCTGCGTGCCCGTCAGCCCGCGAGACACCGAGCACTCAGCTCAGGTGCCGCACCGCACCGATCCCTCGGTGATCCGCAACTTCTGCATCATCGCTCACATCGACCACGGCAAGTCGACGCTGGCCGACCGGATGCTGCAGGCCACCGGGATCGTCGACGACCGCACGATGCGGGCTCAGTACCTCGACCGGATGGACATCGAGCGCGAGCGCGGTATCACCATCAAGAGCCAGGCGGTGAGGCTGCCCTTCACCGCGCACGACGGTCGCACGTACGCGTTGAACATGATCGACACACCAGGGCACGTCGACTTCACCTACGAGGTGTCGCGGTCGCTGGCCGCGTGCGAGGGCTGCGTGCTGCTGGTCGACGCCGCGCAGGGGATCGAGGCCCAGACGCTGGCCAACCTGTACCTCGCGCTCGAGAACGACCTGCAGATCATCCCGGTGCTCAACAAGATCGACCTGCCGTCGGCCCAGCCGGAGAAGTACGCCGCCGAGCTCGCGCACATCATCGGCTGCGACCCGGATGACGTGCTGCGGGTCAGCGCCAAGACCGGAGAGGGGGTCGGCGAGCTGCTCGACGAGATCGTGCGCCTGGTGCCGCCGCCGGTCGGCGACCCGGACGCACCGGCCCGCGCGATGATCTTCGACAGCGTCTACGACGTCTACCGCGGTGTCGTCACCTACGTCCGCGTCATCGACGGGAACCTCTCGTCGCGCGAGCGCATCCTGATGCTCTCGACCAAGGCGCAGCACGAGATGCTCGAGATCGGCGTGATCTCGCCGGAGCCGATGCCGTCCACCGGACTGGGGGTGGGCGAGGTCGGATACCTCATCACCGGTGTGAAGGACGTCCGTCAGTCCAGGGTCGGCGACACCGTGACCAACGCCGCCAAGCCGGCCACGACGGCCCTCGGGGGATACAAGGACCCGAAGCCGATGGTGTTCTCCGGGCTCTACCCGGTGGACGGCGACGACTACCCCGACCTGCGCGACGCCCTCGAGCGACTGCAGCTCAACGACGCAGCGCTGGTGTGGGAGCCGGAGACGTCCGCCGCACTGGGCTTCGGCTTCCGCTGCGGCTTCCTGGGCCTGCTCCACCTCGAGATCGTGCGCGAGCGCCTGGAGCGCGAGTTCGACCTCAACCTGATCGCGACGGCTCCCAACGTCGTCTACCGGGTCGTCATGGACGACGGTTCCGAGCTCGTCGTCACGAACCCCAGCGAGTTCCCGGACGGGAAGGTCGCCGAGATCTACGAGCCGGTCGTGCGCGCCACGGTCCTCGCGCCGAGCGACTACATCGGCGCGATCATGGACCTCTGCCAGACCCGGCGCGGCACCCTGCTCGGCATGGACTACCTGTCCGAGGAGCGCGTCGAGCTGCGCTACACGCTGCCGCTGGCCGAGATCATCTTCGACTTCTTCGACAACCTGAAGTCCCGGACCCGTGGCTATGCCTCGCTCGACTACGAGGTCGAGGGCGAGCAGGCGGCGGCGCTGGTCAAGGTCGACATCCTGCTGCAGGGCGAGGGCGTCGACGCGTTCTCCTCGATCGTGCACAAGGACAAGGCCTACGCGTACGGCGTGCAGATGACCCAGCGGCTGCGCGAGCTGATCCCGCGCCAGCAGTTCGAGGTGCCCATCCAGGCGGCCGTCGGATCGCGGGTCATCGCGCGCGAGAGCATCCGCGCGATCCGCAAGGACGTGCTCGCCAAGTGCTACGGCGGTGACATCACCCGCAAGCGCAAGCTGCTGGAGAAGCAGAAGGAGGGCAAGAAGCGGATGAAGATGGTCGGCCG
>DASVED010000308.1:0-2226 GCA_036380775.1 Actinomycetes bacterium | reverse complement strand
CAAGCACCCCGCCCTGCTCAACGACCGGACCGCGTGGAACAAGGTGTTCCGGCGCACCTTCTGGACCGAGAACGGCTTCCGCTGGCCCGAGGGCGTGCTCTACGAGGACATCCCGGTCACGCTCCCCGCGCACGTCCTCGCGTCGTCCGTCGACGTGCTGCGTCAGCCCATCTACCTGTGGCGGGCGCGCGTCGGCGACAGCTCCTCGATCACCCAGCGCCGGACCGAGCAACGGGCCATCCGCGACCGGACCCGCGCCGTCGACGGGGTCAGCCGTTTCATGGCCGAGCAGGGTCAGCACGACCTCAAGCGGCGGTACGACAAGGCAGTGGCCGAGCAGGACCTCAAGTACTTCCTGCAGCAGCTCGACGCCGCCGACGGTCCGTTCCGCGCGTTGTTCCTCGACCTGGTGAACGACTACTTCGACCGGGCCGCCGACGACGTGTTCGACCACCTGCCCTCCATCGACCGGCTCAAGTGGCACCTCGTGCGCCGACGCCTGATGGCCGAGCTGCTGGAGGTGCTGCGCTTCGAGAGGTCGGGCGAGCTGGCCGGAACCCCGGTCGTCCGCCGCGGGCGACGCTTCTACGGCAACTACCCGTTCCGCGGTGACGCCGACCTCGCCGTCCCCGACGCGATCTACCGCCTGGACCGGGACGAGCTGCCGTTGCGTGCCCGCATCGAGGACATCAGGTGGGCTGGTGACACGCTCGAGCTGTCCGGCTTCGCCTACATCGCCTTCCTCGACCTCGCCCGGGAGAAGTCGGCGCGGATCCGGCTGACGCTGGAAGAGGCCGGCCACCCCGAGAGCGTCGTCCCGATGCGCGTCCGATCTGTGCACCGGCCAGACGTCACTGCTGCCTCGCTGGACGGTGTCACCGACTACTCCTGGTCCGGGTTCGAGGCGAGCGTGGACGCGGCGGCCCTGCGGCACCGTGGCGGCTTCCGCGACGGCCAGTGGCGGCTGCGCGTGGAGGTGCGCTCGCACGGGATCATGCGCCGTCGGTGGCTGGCCGGGACTGCACCGGGGCGCGCCACCCGCCCCGCGCTGCACGGGGTCGAGGGCGCGCGGCTCATCCCCACGACCGAGGCCGGGCAGTTCGCCCTCCGGGTCAGCACCATGCCCGCTCACGTCGACGCCGTACGCGTGGACGGCGAGGTCCTCGAGGTGTCCGGGGGCCTGCACGGCCGGACGCTGGACCCTGCAACCGCCCAGGTGCGCGTCACCCGCCAGGACGGCGCGGCGACGCTGCACTACCCCGTCGCGCCCGACGGCCCCCCGCGGGAGGGCCAGCAGTCCTGGCTGTTCCGCCTGCCCCTGCCCGACCTGCTCAGCGGCCGGTCGGTCGACGACGACGCGTCCGGCTCGGAGGATCTCGGCGACGGCATCGTCTGGGAGCCGGCTCTGCTGCCGGACGACTCCGGGACGCGGATCCCGCTGTCCGCCGGGCCGGGCATGCCCGAGCCACGGCTCACCATCGGGTCGGCAGAGGTCGTCGTCCGGTCGACCCGCACCGGCCGGGCCCGGGTCGTCGAGCGGCACTTCCGGCCGGAGGTCGACCGGGTCCGCTGGACCGAGGGCGGCCGGCTGGAGCTGGCCGGCAGCTACCACGAGCCACCGGCCGGGCAGGGGGAGCTGGTACTCGTCCAGGCCGACTGGGACGAGCACTTCGCCGCCCCGCTGCTCCGCGACGACGACCGGTTCACCGCGGTCCTGCAGCCGCTCGCGATGGGGACCGTCGCGGGCGCGCTGCCGCTGCCAGAGGGGCAGTGGGACCTGTACGCCCGCGCCGCGCCGTCGGCCCCAATGGTCCGGGTCAAGATCGACCGGTCGCTGCTGGACGCGCTGCCCGCCGCGGCTCCCGCCGATGGTCGGGAGGTGATGGTCCGCGACGTCGAGTTCGACAACCTCGCGGTGGTCGCGGGGCCGGACCGCCCCGTCAGCCAGGCCGGGCGGGCCGGCCAGCAGCGGCTGCGGACGCAGGACTACCCGGGCTTCCTCCGGCTGCCGCGCCGTGACCTGGTCCTTTTCGACGGCTACGCGCGGGGCGCCTACGGGGACGACGCCAGGGCCCTGCACGAGGAGCTGGTGCGTCGCGACACGGGCCTGGACGTGCTGTGGACCGTCGCCGACGGCCAGGCGGTGCTGCCGGCCGAGGTCGACCGGGTCGCCAGGCACGGGAAGGAGTGGTACGAGGCGGTTGCGCGGGCCCGCTACGTGGTGGC
>DASVED010000307.1:0-6480 GCA_036380775.1 Actinomycetes bacterium | reverse complement strand
TGGGCGAGCTCGCCGCGGGAGGTCACCCCGGCCTTGGTGAAGATGTTCCGCAGGTGGAACGCCACGGTGCGGGGCGAGACCCAGCACTGAGCCGCGATGTCCTTGTTCGACATGCCCTGGCGGACCAGGCCGGCGACTTGGCGTTCCATCGGCGTGAGCGTCAGCTGGGTGGATGGGTCCCGCTTGCGGGCGGTCTCCCCGGACGCACGCAGCTCCTGGCTGGCGCGGGCCGCGAGTGGCTCGGCGCGCAGGTCCTCGAACGTCTCGAGCGCGGTCCGGAGGTGGGCGCGGGCGTCGACGCGACGCTGCGAGCGACGCAGGAACTCGCCGTACGCGAGGTGCGTGCGGGCCCGGTCGTACGGCCGGCCGCCGTCCTCGGCGTCGGAGTCGGCGTGGTGGGCTAGGGCGGCCTCGAACAGGGCGGGCGCGTCGGCGGGCTCGGCGAGCAGGGCCCGGCCATGGTCGACGGCGGCGAGCGCCCACGGCCACCCGGTGCCGTCGGCGAACGGGGTCAGCTCCTTCACCCACGCCGCGGCCTGTTTGTGGTCGCCGGCCCGGACGGCGGCGTCGATGCGGTCCACCGCAGTGAGCCGGCAGATGGCCCTGACCCGGATGCTGCCGAAATGGTGCAGCGCCGCCCAGGCGTCGCCATCGTTGGCCGCCCTGGTGCCCTGCGCCCAGCGAAGCAGGTCGTGCACCGGGTCGGCGAGCACGCCGAGTGGCTGGCTGGCCGCCTGGTCGAGGTCGGCCGCCAGCGGGCCGTACTCGGTGTCGGGTCGGCCCTGCAGGGCGGCAAGGACGGTGAGCCAGCCGAGCGGGGCGGCGGCGAGCTGCCGTTGCCCTGCGCTGGCGCTGAGGGACAGCGCATCCTCGGCGTTGTCGCGCAGCGCGGCCCACCGTCCGCTGACGACCTGGGTGAAGCCGAGCCGAGGCAGCGCGTACAGGACGAGCATGCCGGCGCCGGCGTCGCGGGCGCCGGTGACCATCGCGGTGAAGCTGCGGTGGTGGGCGTCGTCGTCGCCGACGTGGAGGGCGGCGTTGCCGAGGTGGGACAACAGGTCGAGGTCGGTAACGTCGGCGTCTACGTCCAGCGCTGCTCGCAGCGACGCGACTGCGGGTGCCCAGTCGTGCGCGGCGGCGCGGGTGAGGGTGAGCAGAAGGTGGCCGAGGCAGCGGGTCCTGGGCGTGTCGCCGGCGATGGCGTCGGCGGCGAGCGTGGCCGTGTCGAGGGTGGTGCCGCTGTCGGCGCCGTACGTTCTCAGCAGGACCGCGGCGACGGCGAGCTCGAGCGCCCGGTTCGGGTCGTCCGAGGACACGGCTCGGGCGGCCGCGGCGAACGTATGGTGCGCGTCGATGGCGGACCCGACATTGACTTCGATGCGACCGCGGAGCCGGTCGATGTCGGCGCGCAGCACCCGGTCGTCGGCGAGCTCGCGGGCCGCCGCAGACAGGGTCTGCGCGGGTGTGGTCTGCCCGGCGGCCCACGCGGTGCGGGCGGCGGCGTAGAGGTACCCCGCGCGGGGCTGTTCGGCGAGGGTGAGCTCGGCGGCGCGCGCGTAGGCGGCCGAGGCGGCGGCGTACCCGCCGCGTCGTTCGGCTCGCGCTCCGGCGGCTGTGAGGCCGTCGACGACCGCCGCGTCGGGGGTGTCGACGGCTGCGGCCCGGTGCCACGCGTACCGGTCCGGGTCTGCCTCAGGGGCGATAGCTTCGGCGAGCGCCCGGTGCGCCTCGCGGCGTTCCCTGCTGGTGGCGGCCTGGTAGATCGCGGACCGGACCAGCGGATGCCGCACCCGGACGGTGTCGCCATCGACGACCAGCAGCCCCGAGTGTTCCGCCGCGTCCATGCTGTCGGTGTCGGCGCCGAGACTTTCGGCGGCAGCACGGACGGCCGCGACGTGACCGGAGTCGTCGGCCGCGGCCACCAGCAGCAGGGTCTGAACGTCGGGCGGCAGCCGGCGGCACCGGTCCAGGAAGACCCGCTCGATGCCGGCGGTGAGGTGCAACTGGAAGGGCATCGGCTCGGCGCCGGCCAGTTGCTGCCCGGACAGCGAGGTGGGGAGCTCGAGGAGGGCGAGCGGGTTCCCGGCGGCCTGGGTCATCAGCCGGTCCGCGACGTCGTCGGCCAACGCGGGCCCGGCCGTCACGGTGAGCAGCTCCCTGGCCGCTTCGGCGGTCAGGGGCGCGAGCGCGAGCGCCCGGACACCGTCGGGTGTGAACGTGCGGCCCTCGCCGTCGCGGGCGGCGAACACGACCGCGACCCGGTCGGCGCCCAGCCGCCGCGAGGCGACCAGCACCGCGTCCGCGGTGGCCTGGTCCAGCCATTGTGCGTCGTCGATGACGCACAGCACCGTCGCGTCCTCGGCGGCTTCGGTGAGCAGCGAGAGGGTCGCCAGCGCCGCCAGGAACGGTTCGACAGCGACATCGTCCGCCTCGCCGAACGCGGCCCGCAGCGCTCGGGCCTGCGGCGCCGGGAGCCGGTCGAGGATGCCGAGGACGGGGCGCAGCAGCCGGTGCAGCGCGGCGAACGGCAGCGGCGCTTCGGACTCCACGCCCTGGGCGCGCAGCACCTGCACGTCGTCGCCGGCGGTCACGACAAGGTCCTCGAGCAGCGCGGACTTCCCGACTCCGGGCTCCCCGTGCACCAGCAGCGTCCCGGCGCGCCCACCGCGGGCGCCGTCCAGGAGCGCAGCGAGGCATTCCCGCTCCGTGTCCCGCCCATGCAGCACGTTCGGGACGTTACGCGACCACCCCCGTCGAGGGGCACCTCTTGTCGGACCTGGCAGTTTGGCCGGGGCGACCCGGCCGCGTTACGGCGACCTTGGGATGCCTCGGCACTCCCGCGTGCCGGGCGGACCGGCCCGACGCCGCGGCCCCATACGGAGACCCCCATGACGCCCGCACCGACGGATCTCGGCACCCACGCATGGGTGGAACGCACCGGCGGGCGGCTGACCGCCGCCGAGCGGCGCGGTCTGCTGCGGCCGCTGGTCCGCGCGCACTTGACCAACGCGGCCGGCCGGCTCGCGATGCTGCTGCGGGTCAACTCCGGCCGCCGACGGGCGCCGGTCACCACTGGCCAGCGCCCACTGCCGGACTCGGTGCTGACCCGCGCGGCCGAAGACGTCGCCCGCCGCCGACTCAGCCCGGCGCTGCTGGGCCACTCCTACCGGACGTATGCGTTCGGGGCCGCGCTCGGCGAGCTGGAGAACCTGGACGTGGACCGGGAGGTGCTGCTCGCGGCCGCGCTGCTGCACGACGTCGGGCTGCCCACCCCGGTGCCGCAGGTCGACTTCACGCTGGCCAGCGCCCGCGCCGCCCGCGACGTCGCCGAGCAGGTCGGGCTGTCCACCTCGGCCACCGACACGCTGCGGACCGCCATCACGCTGCACCACAGCCCGGGCGTGACCCTGGAGCACGGCCCGGTCGCCTACCTCCTCTCCGCCGGTGCCGGCCTCGACGTCGTCGGTCTCCGGTCCTGGCAGCTGCCACCCGACCAGCTCGCGGCGGTCGTCGCGGCGCATCCGCGGACCGGCTTCAAGCGCGAGTTCTCGGCCGCGTTCCGGACCGAGGCCACCCGGGTCCCGGACGGCCGCGCCCGGTTCCTCCGCCGGTACGGCGCCTTCGACCTGGCCATCAAGACCGGCCCGTTCCGAGGCTGAGCTGCCGGAACCCGGTCATTCGGCCGGGGCGACTCCCGGCCATCGCGCCCACGCTCAACGAGCACCCCCACCCCGCTCAACCGCCCAGCTCACGGAAGCGAGACCGCCATGACGACCACCACCCCCACCACGGCCGACCAGCCCACCAGCGCCGCCGCCGCCGGGCACGACGCCCCTCACCCGACGCCGCACGGCGAGCCGGACTCCGATGCCGGTCCCCGCAAGTCGTGGGCCGTGCTGGCCCTCGCGCTGACGGCCCAGATCTTGGTCGTGCTCGACATCTCGGTTGTCAACACCGCGCTGCCCGCCATCAGCGAGTCCCTGAGCCTGGGCAGCAGCGACCTGCAGTGGCTGGTCACCGCCTACCTGCTGCTCTCCGGCGGCGGCCTGCTGCTCGGCGGCCGCATCGCCGACCTGGTCCCGCGACACCAGGTGTTCCTCACCGGCCTGGCCGTCTTCACCGGCGCGTCCCTGTTCAGCGGCTTCGCGAACAACGCCGCCGAGCTCATCGCGGCCCGGGCCACCCAGGGCCTCGGTGCCGCCCTCATGACGCCGGCCGCCCTGTCGCTGGTGATGACCACCTACTCCGGCGCCCAGCGCACCAAGGGCCTCGCCCTGTGGGGCGCGGTCGGCAGCCTCGGTATCGCCGCCGGCGTCCTGTTCGGCGGGGCGCTCACCACCTGGTTCGGATGGCAGCTCATCTTCTGGGTCAACGTCCCCATCGGCGTCGTCGCCTTCGCCGTCGGCGTCAAGGTCCTCCCGAAGGACACCGTCGCCCGCGCCGGCTTCGCCCAGTTCGACCTGCCCGGCGCGCTCACCGTCATCGGCGGTCTCGGCGCCCTGATGTACGGCCTGGCCAGCATCTCCGCGCACGGCTGGCTTTCGGCTCGCCCCCTGGTCGCGTTCGTCGCCTCCGCGGTGTTGCTGACCGCGTTCGTCTGCATCGAGCGCCGCGCTGCCCGGCCGCTGGTCCCGCCGCACACGTGGAAGGTGCGCACCCTGGTGTCCGGGACGACCGTGATGCTCGGCGCGACCGCGCTGCTCGTCGGCGCCGTGTTCCTGACCAGCATCTTCTTCCAGACCGTGATGGGGTACTCGGCGCTGCGCGCCGGTCTCGCGTTCCTGCCGCTGGCTCTGGCCATCACTGTCGGCACGCACCTCGCTAGCAAGTTGCTGGCCAAGACGTCGCCGCGGAACCTCGCCGCTGGCGGTCTCGTCCTCGTCGCGGGCGGCGCCGCCCTGCTGTCCCGGGTCGGGGCGGACGCCAGGTTCGCGACCGACCTCCTGCCCGGCATGCTCGTCCTCGGGTTCGGTGTCGGCCTGGTATTCGTCGCAGTCGCCGTCACCTCGATGGCCGGCATCCCCGCGCAGCACGCCGGGATGGCGTCCGGGTTCCTGATGACCGGACACGAGGTCGGTGCCGCCCTCGGCGTCGCGGTCCTGTCCGCGGTCGCGACCGCGGCCGGCAGCCTCACCGACGCAGCCGGGGTTGTCGACGGGTTCACCGCCGCGTTCCTCGCTGCCGCCGTCCTCGCCGTCGCCTTCGGTGTCGTGGCCTACCTGCGGATGCCCGCGGGCCGGATGGACGGCGCCGCCGCGATGCACATGCACCACTAGCTAGACGCACGGGCAAGGTGCCGTCACCGGCTCGCCAGGTGACGGCACCGCACGTCCAGAGCAGCTGGACACCGCGCTGTCCACGCATCGCCAAAGGCAGACAGCATCCGGACAGCGGTCCCAGCGACCCTGAGCAAGTCCCGCCCGAACGGGCTGCCGCAGTCGCGGCGCCCGGGGGGGCCAGCAAACGGCAGGGCCACCGCCCACCACCCGGACCAGGAGAACCACATGACCACCAACACAACCCCGACTGTCGGCACCACGACCTTCCAGGTCGAGGGCATGACCTGCGACCACTGCCGCAACGCCGTCACGACCGAGGTCAGCGCCGTACCCGGCGTCAAGGCCGTCACCGTCGACGTCGAGGCCGGCACCGTCACCGTCTCCGCCGACCAGCCCGTTGACCAGTCCGACATCGCCGCCGCCGTCGACGAGGCCGGCTACAAGCTCCTCCCGTAGCCACCCGACACCGATGGTGGCCCCCGAGCCGCCGGCGGTCCCGCGCCCGGCCCCCTCGTCGCGCGGGACCGCCGGCATCAACCCCCGACAGCAGCCAGCACCAGCCGCGACGACACCTGAGGAAACCGCAATGACCTCCATCCACGAGCAGCTCATCCGCGACCACGTCGGACAACTCATCCGCGATGCCCGCCGCGCCGACCGCGCCAAGCTCGCGCATCGAGCGAGCCGCCCCCACCGCTGACCACCCACACCGCCATGGGAACCCGGCCACTTCGCCGGTGCGACCTCCCCGCCCACGGACCAGCGTGAGGACGACAGCGCGACCAGCCCGACCAGCCCGACCAGCCGCAGGAGCTCACGATGACGACCACGCCGACAGCCGACCCGACCGCAACCGCACCCGCAGACACGGCAGAGGCGACCGAATCGTGCACCCTGGACATCGGCGGCATGACCTGCGCGTCCTGCGTCCGGCGGGTCGAGAAGGTCCTGGCCAAGCTCGACGGCGTTGAGCTCGCCGACGTCAACCTCGCCACCGAGGCCGCCTCCGTCGTGTACGACCCGAACCGCGTCGGCCCGGACCAAATGGCCGCCGCCATCGCCACCGCCGGCTACACCGGCCACCTGCGCCCCGACCCGCGGGCCGCCACGTCCGACACCGACGCCACGGGTGCCGACGGCACTGCCCGAACACCGGCCGCGTCCGACGACCGGCGCGAGGAGCACGAGCGGGCCCGCGACG
>DASVED010000306.1:0-22580 GCA_036380775.1 Actinomycetes bacterium | reverse complement strand
CCGGTCGACGCGGCCGCGGCCACGTCCGCGGCCGTGACGGTGCCCGCCTCGGCGAGGCGTTCGGCCAGCATGTCGGAGCGGCCGCTTCGTGCCATCTCGGTAGCCGTGCGGGCGAGCGCAGATCCGCTGAAGTAGGCCTCGAGGCAGCCGACGTTGCCGCACGAGCAGACGGGACCGTCGTCGTCGACCCGGATGTGCCCGATGTCTCCCGCGCTGCCGCTGGCCCCTCGGTAGACCGCGCCGTCGACGATGATGCCGCAGCCGACGCCGGTGCCGACCTTGACGAACAGCAGGTCGTCGACCGTACGTGCCAGGCCGGCGTGCATCTCCCCGAGAGCCATGATGTTTGCGTCATTGTCGACGACGACCGGGCAGCCGAGGTGCTGGGAGAGAACGGTGCGGACCGGGAACTGGCTCCAGCCCGGCATGATCGGCGGCGCGACGGGGACACCGTCGCGGAACGACACCGGGCCGGGGACGCCCACTCCGGCACCGCACAGGTCGACCGCACTGCCGCTGGCTCGCAGCTTGCCCACGAGATCGAGGGCGACAGCCAGTACCGCGTCGGGACCGTTGCGCACGTCGACCGGTTCAGAGACTTGCTCGAGGACGTTCATCCGGCCGTCGGTGACGGCAACGTCGACGGACGTGGCGCCGATGTCGATCCCCAGATATCGCAGCTCGGCGGCCAGGCCCACGATCGCTGACCGCCGGCCCCCCCGCGAGGCAGCGAGTCCTTGTGCCTGGACCAGACCCGAGTCGATCAGCCGGTCCAGCTCCACGGCCAGCTTGGACCTGGACAGCTGGACGATCTCTCCGAGCTCCGCCCGACTGATGGGCCCGTTGTCGCGAAGCAGTCTCAGGAGCTTGGCCTGCTGTGCGCTTTCCGGCCTGACTGACACACGCCTCACGTGACCCGCCTCAAGGACCGCATTCCCGTGACCTGTGCCACAGGCAGTTGTCGGGGACCGTAGCGGAGTTGCGGCCGTGTTTGGAAGAGGTTTCGTCGAAATACTGGGAACTTTTTCAGATCCAGGAGAAAGATCGCCAGGAACGCTCGCCTGGTGGGGCATTGGCAGGCGGGTCCCGTCGGTGGACCGCGGGACGTCCGCGGGTTTGTCCTCGCAGACGTAAAGTTTTGGAATTTCCGAACGGAAGTTCTTCACAGGTCGGCCATCTGGCGTTACCGTTCGGGCCACTTCAGCTGTGATGCGGGTCATGGTTGCGAACCGGCCGACCCGCACCCTCTCTGGGTGCCGAGCAGGAAGCGCCCGCCAATGAGACGTCTTGTCACTGCTGCCTTTGCCGCCGCACTCGTCGCCGGACTCGTCCCGTCCCTCGCCGGGAGCCCGACAGCCGCCGCCCTCACCCCCACCGCGCCCGCGGACAGCTCCGACGAGATCCGCAGCGGGCCGAAGTACAAGGTTCTCGTCCTCGTCTCGGCAACCTTCAGCAAGGCGCAGAAGACCGGCGTGCAGGAGCTCCGGCAGCTGGGGCTCGACCGTGGCTACACGCTGGAGGTCACCAGTGACACCAGCCTCGTCACGGCAGCCAACCTGGCGAAGTACCGCGCCGTCGGCTTCCTGAACACGACCGGTGACTATCTCACCAACGCGCAGCAAGATGCGTTCGAGGCCTACTTCCGCGCCGGCGGCGGCTTCATCGGCATCGGCTCGGCCGTCGAGCTCGAGCCCGGGTGGCAGTTCCTGTCCGACGTCCTGGGCTCCCGCGCCGCAGCCAAGCTGGACGCCCAGACCGTGACAAACAAGGTCTTGGACCGTGGTCACGACGCGTCCAAGAATCTGCCCGAGTACTGGAACCTGAACGACACGTACTACAACTGGACGTCCAACGTTCGCGGTCTCAGCCACGTCCTGACCACGGTCAGCGACGCCCCGTTCAACAAGACAGGGGATGGGCCAACACTGAACGCCCTCACCGGCGGCTCGGCGGGGACCGCACCGAGCGCCGACCACCCCGTGACCTGGTGCAAGGACTACCGGGGCGGGCGCTCGTACTACACCAACCACGGCGCCTCGAACGCGGCCTGGGGTGACAGCAACCTGGTGAAGGAGCTCGTCGGCGCGATCGCCTGGGCCTCGGGCCAGTCCGACCCGGTCTACAGCGACTGTGGCGCCACGGTCCTCGCGAACTACTCGCAGTCGTTCGTGGCGGCCCCTCCGAACCTGAGCGAGCCGATCGGGTTCGACGTGCTGCCTGACGGCACCGGTCGCGTGATCCAGACCGACCGCCGCGGCGGCGTCCGGCTCCACGACCCGGCGACCAACTCCACCACGCTCCTTGCGACCGTTCCGGTGTACACCAACAGCGAGGACGGCGGGTACGGGCCAGAGGTCGACAACAACTTCACGACGAACAAGTGGGTCTACCTGTTCTACGCGCCGCCGACGGTGAAGGACGTCAAGCTGGCCGACGGCTCGATCGTCACGCAGACGACGCCGGCGGTCAACGACCCGACCACGCCGATCAACGAGACGACAGCGCCGGTGCTCGCGTCGTCGCTCAGCGCATGGGATCCGTACGTCGGATACTTCCAGCTCTCGCGCTTCAAGTTCGTGGACGCTGTCCCCGGTACGCCGGCACACCTCGACCTCGCCACGGAGCAGGAGATCCTGCGCGTGCCGAACAACCGTGGTGCCTGCTGTCACGTCGCCGGAGACATCGACTTCGACTCGCAGAACAACCTCTGGCTCGTGACTGGTGACGACACGCCCTCCGGCGGCGGAAACTCGGGTGGCTTCTCACCGTTCAACGACATGCTCACGAATGAGGTGCAGACCGTCACGGTTTCGGGGGCGACGGGCGGCACATTCACGCTGACCTTCGACGGGCAGACGACGGCGCCGATCCAGTTCCCGCTGGTCAATACGGCGATCGAGGCAGCGCTCGAGGGCCTGGACAACCTCACGGATGTGGCTGTCACCGGGAACGCCGCAACCAATCGCCAGGTCAACTTCGCCGGGAACAAGGCGACCCAAGACGTCCCGCTGATGACCGCGGACAACTCAGGCCTGACCGGCACGACCCCGAGCGCGACGGTCGCGCTGGCGACCGTGGCAGGCGGCCAGGGCGTCAACATCCCGGCCGAGGCGGGGCTCTTCAACGCTCCGCATGTGGACGCCCGACGGTCAGCCCTGAACACCGCCGACCTCCGCGGCAAGGTGTTGCGGATCAAGGTCAAGGCGGGCGACATCTCGACCGCTGAGGCGAACAAGATCGACGGCGCCTACACGGTTCCTGCCGGAAACCTCTACCCCCAGGGAACAGCCCGGACTCGCCCGGAGGTCTACGCCATGGGCTTCCGCAACCCGTTCCGCATCACCCTGGACAAGAACGATGTCGCGTATGTGACCGACTACTCGCCGGACTCCCAGATCCCCGGGATCTCGCGAGGACCCCAGGGCACCGGGCGCGTCGAGATCGTGCGCAAGCCGGCGAACTACGGCTGGCCGCTGTGCGTGAAGACCGACCTGCCCTACTACAAGTGGGACTTCAACACGTCGACCCCGCTGCCGAGCGCCGCTGCGCCGCAACCTCATGAGTGCGACAACCCCATGCGGGGACCGCAGAACACCTCGAGATGGGTCGCGAACGGCGGCCCGACGGTTGAGCCAGGGCTCGAGTACCCACCAGCGATCACGCAACCCGAGATCTGGTACTCCTACCGGGACAACCAGGCAGCGCCGAACGGACCGCAAGGCACCCCGTGCTTCGCTCAATACGGTCCTGGCGCACCCGCCAACCCGATCGGCGTCTGCCCGCAGCTCTTCCCCGAGCTGTTCACCGGTGGTGTCGGCGCCCAGGGTGCCGCACCGTACGACTACGACCCCGACAACCCCAGCGAGACGAAGTTCCCGCCCTACTACGACGGTGCCTTCATCTTCGGTGAGTTCACCCAGGACACCATGCGCGAGGTTCGGCTCGACGCGCAGAACAGAGTGTTCAAGATCAACAACTCCCTTCCCTGCGGGCCTGCTCCGACCACCACGGCACGCCCGTTCCTGTGCGACAACCCGATGGACATGGAGTTCGGACCCGACGGCAACCTCTACCTGCTCACGTACGGCGACGGCTTCTTCGCCATCAACCCGGACGCGGCGATGGAGCGGTTCGAGTACGTCAAGGGCCTGCGGGCTCCGGTCGTGTCGATCACCGCGACGCCGACGAGCGGACCGGCGCCGCTGACGGTGGCGTTCACGAGCACCGCTTTCGACCCTGACCCCGGCGACTCGATCCGCTACGAGTGGGACTTCGACGGCAACGGCTCGGTCGACTCGGTCGACCCGAACCCGTCACACACGTACACGGTCACCGGCCAGTACACGGCGAGGCTGACGGTCACCGACTCGAGCGGCAAGGAAGGCAGCGCGAACACGACGATCACGGTCGGCAACACCGCTCCCACGGTGACCATCAATGTGCCGGTCGACAACGGAACGTTCGCCTTCGGCGACAACATTCCGTTCACGGTCACTGTCACCGACCCAGAGGACGGCCCGATCAACTGCAGCCGTGTCGAGGTCACGTTCGTGCTCGGCCATGACACACACGGCCACGCCCAGGCGTCGAGCAACGGCTGCTCCGGCGTCCTGCCGACGGACGGCGACGACGTCTCACACGGCGGCAACGTGTTCGGTGTGATCAGCGCTGTGTACGAGGACCTCGGTGGAGCGGATGGCGTGCCGGCTCTGACGACTCAGACGCAGCACCAGATCCGGCAGAAGAAGCAGGAGGTGGAGAACGCGGTCAACCAGTCCGGGACGAACACAGGGACCACGGCCGACCTCGGTGGAGGGCTCCAGCGCGCCGGGCTCGGTACGGGCGACTGGATCGAGCTGAACGGCCCGTTCGACCTGCTGAACATCAACGCGATCACCTTCCGCACCTCCGGCGGCACAGCAGGCGGCAACGCCGGCACGGTCGAGATCTGGCGGGACGCCATCAATGCCGCCGGCGGAGGCTCTCTGGTCACCAGCGTGACGATTGCGGGCACGGCGAACGCCACGACGTACGCGAGCCAGACCTATCCGATCTCCGATTCGGGGAGTCACCGGTACTTCCTGGTGTTCCAGCCGGCGGCAGGTGGACCGGGTAACAACTTCTTCAACCTCAACTGGACCGAGTTCATCGGGACGGGAGTAGCCGGGCCCTAGGTCTACGTACGCGTCCTAGGACTCGCAGAGACGACGCCCGGATCCGGCGGAGACACCCCGCCGGATCCGGGCGTGGACGATGTGAAAACCCCCTTGCTCAGCCCGCGAGAAGCCGTTTGGCGTGGAGATCGTTTCGGGTGCCGGCCGAACTGGCGGGTCCAGTGCGCGGGATGGAGACCCGATGCAATACTCCGGTCACGCCCAAGACCCCGGCGGACCGGCACCACCGTCCGGGTGTGTGAGTGAGGGCGCCTGCCCCCCCTCGCCAGCTCGACTGAGCAGCAAGCGGACGGCACGCCCCGGTCACCGGAGAGGGACGCCCTTCACTCCCCCCGCGTGACGATAGACAGACCGCGGACGGCCAGGGAGCGAGGGGCGTTTCTCGGTGTCCTGGGCTCCGAGCTACGTGTCGCCACGCGGGGCTTAGCTGCGTGGGGCGGGTGGGACTCGAACCCACGACCCAGGGATTATGAGTCCCTTGCTCTAACCGGCTGAGCTACCGCCCCGGGCCGCCGCCGGCGGGTCACCCGTCGTGCGACGAGCAGAGCTCCCGCATCTGGACTCGAACCAGAAACCTGCCGGTTAACAGCCGGCCGCTCTGCCAATTGAGCTATGCGGGAACGCGGCAGACCGCGGCCCGCCGACGGGCCTAGGTTATCGCAAGGTGTCGGGTGCAGACGCCCGGGTATGCACCGTGCGTCCGCCCAGAGCCATGACCAACGGGGCGACCGAGACCCTCAGGAGCAGACGATGCGCACCAAGGCCACCTTCCTCGCAGGATTCGCCACGGGCTACGTGCTGGGCGCCCGGGCCGGGCGTGCCCGGTACGAGCAGATCCGCGATGCCGCACGTGCCTTCGCCTCCAACCCGACCGTGCAGAGCACCGCGAACAGCCTGCAGCACCAGGCAGGCGAGGCTCTGACGACCGCCAAGGACAAGGCCGCGGGCAGTCTCGGGTCCACCCTGCAGGACAAGCGGCCGGGCTGGCTGGGTGGCCAGCACGAGTCCGGCGGCCCGACGGGCAGCCAGACCCGCACGGCGACCGGCAGCAACGGGCACGGGGCGTAGGCGCGAGCGGAACACGGGGGGATCACGATGGCACGGCTGCGCCGCGTCGACTGCTCAGGACCCGGCCTCCGGCGCGTGCGCCGTGGTCGCGGCTTCTCGTACGAGTGGCAGGACGGCCGCAAGGTCGACGACCCCGAGGTGCTCGCCAGGATCCGCGCGCTCGTCATCCCTCCGGCGTGGACGGACGTCTGGATCTGTCCCCACTCGCGCGGCCACATCCAGGCGCTGGGCACCGACGCCGCGGGCCGCCGCCAGTACCGCTACCACGACGAGTGGCGGATCCAGCGCGACGCCGAGAAGCACCAGCGCGTCCTGACCTTCGCCCAGCGGCTGCCGGGTGCCCGTGACGTCGTCGATGTTCATCTCGCCGAACGCGGGCTGACCCGCAACCGGGTCCTGGCCGCGGCGTTCCGGTTGCTCGACCTTGGCTTCTTCCGCGTCGGCGGCGAGAGCTACGCGGAGGCCAACGGGACGTACGGACTCGCGACCATGCGCCGGCGGCACGTCACCGTCACCGGCGACCTCGTCGTCTTCGACTACGTCGCGAAGAGCGGCAAGCAGCGCGTCCAGGCGGTGGTCGACGAGAGCGTACGCAAGATCGTGACCGCGCTGCTCAAGCGCGACGACGCCAGCAAGGAGCTGCTGGCCTACCGGGACCGTGCCGGATGGCACGACATCACCAGTGCCGACATCAACGACTACCTCCGCGAGGTCATGGGCGAGGAGGTCAGCGCGAAGGACTTCCGGACCTGGCACGCGACAGTGCTCACCGCGGTAGGGCTCGCGGTCTCCACGCAGGCACCCACCTCCACAAGCGGTCGCAAGCGCGCGGTCAACCGGGTCGTGAAGGAGGTCTCGGAGTACCTCGGCAACACCCCCGCCGTCTGCCGGTCCTCCTACATCGACCCACGCGTGCTCGATCTCTACGACGACGGTGTGACCATCCAGCGGTCGCTCGAGCGACTCGGCGCCGAGGCCGACTTCGGTCAGCCGGCCACGCACGGGCAGGTCGAGGCCGCAGTGCTGCGGCTGCTGCGCAGGCCGGCCCGGGCGGCGGGCCGGCGCACGGCGAAGGCGGCCTGAGGCTCAGCGGCCCAGCTCGCCGCGGAGCTGGGTGACCGCCGCGGCCGCTACCCGGCGTACGTCGGGGTCCGACCCGTCCACGCCTTGGTCGGGCACCACCTGCCACACCAGGTCCCGACCGCCGTCGTCCCGGCCGACCACCCGCAGCTCCCCGACGCCCGGCACTGCGACCCGGCGCGACACGACGATGCTCGCCATCACCCGCTCGTGCACGGCCTCGGGAAGCCGTCTGGGGTCGCTCAGCCGAGCGCGCAGCCCGGTGGCGCCCGGTGCCACCAGGTCGACGACCAGCGTGCGCTCCTCGTCGAGCCACTGGGCGTGCCCGACGTCGGACCAGGCGAGGCGCAGGTCGCGGCCGACCAGCGCCTGCTCGGTGGCGGCCAGCCAGCCACCGGCATCCTCGCGGGCCGCGGCCAGCACCCGCTCCCGCGGCCCCAGGTCAAGCGCCGCCTTCTCGTCGTCCGGGATCCCGTCACCTCGTCGCCAGCGCACGCCACGAGGCTACGTGGGCGGCACCGAGCGCGCGGTCAGCTGTTGAGGTAGTCGCGCAGCTGTGCCGACAGATGCGGGTGGCGGAGCTTGGCCAGGCTCTTCGCCTCGATCTGGCGGACCCGCTCCCGGGTCACGCCGAAGGCCTTCCCGACCTCCTCGAGGGTCCGCGGCTCGCCGTCGGTGAGCCCGTAGCGCATCCGGACGACCTCGCGCTCGCGCTCTCCGAGATGTCCGAGAACCGCCTCGACATGGCTCTGCAGCAGGCCACCCGCGACCAGCTCCGGGGGCGGGACCGACTCGCTGTCCTCGATCAGGTCGCCGAGCTCGGAGCCCTCCTCCTCACCGACCGGGGAATGCAGCGAGACCGGCTCCATTGCCAGCCGCTTGATCTCGGCGACCCGCTCGGCCGGCAGGTCCACCCGCTCGGCGATCTCCGCGGCCGTCGGGTCGCGACCGAGGGTCTGCACCAGCATCCGCTGGGCGCGCAGGATCCGGTTGACCGTCTCGACCATGTGCACCGGGATCCGGATGGTGCGGGCCTGGTCGGCGACGGCGCGGGACACGGCTTGGCGGATCCACCAGGACGCGTAGGTCGAGAACTTGAACCCACGGGTGTAGTCGAACTTCTCGACCGCGCGGATCAGACCGAGGTTGCCCTCCTGGATCAGGTCCAGGAACGGCAGCCCCCGGCCGGAGTACCGCTTCGCGATCGACACGACCAGCCGGAGGTTGGCCTCGATCAGGCGCTGCTTCGCGCGCTGGCCGTCGCCGACGATGGCGAGCAGGTCCCTGCGCATCTCCAGGGGCACGTCGGTGGTCTGGTCGAGCCGCTCGGCCGCGAAGACGCCGGCCTCGACCCGCTTGGCCAGGTCGACCTCGTCGGCGGCCGTCAGCAGCGCGACCCGGCCGATCTCCCGCAGGTAGACCCGGACGAGGTCGGCCGACGCGGCCGGCCCGGCGTCGTCCAGTGACGGCGGCTCGTCCTCGATGGCCTCGGCCGCGAGCTCCTCGGGGGTCGGCTCGTCGGCCACGACCTCCACGCCGGCCTCGGCGAGGCGCCGGACGATGTCGTCGATCGCCTCGGGGCTCAGGCCTGCGGCGTTGGCCTCCGAGGCCACTGTCTGGGCAGGGAGGAGTCCCGTCCCGCCCCCTTGTGCACGGAGCCGGTCGACCGTCTGCCCGACGGTGTCTGGTAGGACCGCTACCTCCACCACGCCCGTCAGTCTGCTCCCCCGTCGGGGCTGCCGCAGGTATTTACCAAGTGGATCTCCACCATTCGGGCAGAGACGCCTCAGAGGGTGCCTATCGCCCTCTCGCGGAGCGCCCGCCGGTGCGCCTCGAGCGCCACGAGCTCACCGAAGAGCCGGTTGTACTCCGCGACCTGCTCAACCGGGTTCAACCGCTGCAGCCGGGACTTGACCTCGGCGATCCGCCGGGTGGCCGCCAGCTCCTCCAGCCGGGCCAGCACTTCGGTGGCGTAGCGGGTGAGAGCCTGTTCGGACGCGGCCAGCGGCTCGACCGCCAGCTCGCGCGCCAGTCGGCGTACGCCGTCGTCGGTCGAGGCGGCGTCGACCTTCTCCACCCACGTCGGCCCACCCTGGCCCGCCGCCTGCGCCCCGCCGGCGGCTGCCACAGCGTCGCGTACGGCTGCATAGGCGGGAGACGTGTAGACGGACGCCTCGAGGCCGTCGAACACCTCCGCGGCCAGTGCCGGCGCCTGCAGGACGACCTTCAGGCTGTCGCGCTCCACGCGCAGCCCGGGGTCGTGGGGGTCCGGGGCGGCGGCCGTGGGGGCCGGTCCGGCAGCCGGCGCCCGCCGGCCGATCTCACTGACCCCCCCACGGGACGCCCGGACCAGCTCGTCCGGGTCCGGCAGGCCGATCCAGCCGGCCAGGGAGCGCGCGTAGTTGCCGCGCAGGGAGACGTCGCGGATCTGTCGCACCACGTCCATGCCGGCCCGGGTGGCCTGCGTCCGTCCTTCGGCGGTGTCGAGATCGTAGCGGCCGATCGTCGACCTGATGGCGAACTCGAAGAGCGGCACCCGCCGGGCGATGAGGTCACGCACGGCGGTGTCGCCCTTGTGCTGGCGCAGCTCGCACGGGTCCATCCCGCTGGGCTCTACCGCGACGAAGGTCTGGGTGACGAACTTCTGGTCGTCCTGGAACGCCTTCAGCGCGGCGTTCTGTCCGGCCGAGTCGCCGTCGAACGTGAACACGACCTCGCCACGGAACTCGTTCTGGTCCATCAGCAGCCGGCGCAGCACCTTGATGTGCTCGTCGCCGAAGGCCGTGCCGCAGGTGGCGATTGCGGTGCCCACGCCGGCCAGGTGGCAGGCCATCACGTCTGTATAGCCCTCGACGACGACAGCCTGCATGCGGCGGGCGATCTCGCGCTTCGCGAGGTCGACGCCGTACAGAACCGTTGACTTCTTGTAGATCGGCGACTCGGGCGTGTTCAGGTACTTCGGGCCCTGGTCGTCCTCGAAGAGGCGGCGGGCACCGAAGCCGATCACCTCGTCGGACATGTTGCGGATCGGCCAGACCAGCCGCCCCCGGAACCGGTCGTAGACACCGCGCTGCCCCTGGCTGACCAGGCCGCCGGCGAGCAGCTCCTCGTCGGTGAACTTGCGGCCCCGGAGGTGTCCGACCAGCGCGTCCCAGCCCTGGGGTGCGAAGCCCACCCCGAAGGTGACCGCCGCGTCCTGGTCGAAGCCGCGCTCGGACAGGAACTGCCGGCCGGCCTGCGCGCCGGGCGTCGCGAGCTGCTCGACGTAGAACTCGGCCGCTGCCCGGTGGGCCTCCACCAGGCGCGACCGCTGCCCCTGCTGGCGGCCGGGCGTGACGCCGCCCTCCTCGTAGCGCAGCTGGATGCCCGTGCGGTCGGCGAGCCGCTCCACTGTCTCGGCGAAGGACAGGTGGTCGATCTTCATGAGGAACGAGATGACGTCGCCGCTCTCCTGGCAGCCGAAGCAGTTCCCGGTGAGGATGTTGTCCTCCAGAGCGAAGGCGTGTCCTTGCTCGACCTCTGCGCAGAAGACCTCCTCGACGCGGTCCGTCGCCTCGACCGACTGGACCACCCATCCACGGCGCGCGAAGGCCTTCTGCCTCTCGACGAATCGCGTCCGGTGCTCCCCGAGAAGGAAAAACTCCTCGGGCAAGTCCTCGTTGATCAGGTGCACCCGGAAGAGCGCAGAAGGGTCGCGGCCCGGGAAGCCGCTACGCATCTGCGACGTGATGCCGTAGCTTCCGATACCGATACGGGTGCACAGCATGCGCACGAACTCGAGATCCGCCCTCGACGCCGAGCTGAGGATCACCGTGCCGTCCTCCGCGACGCACCCGTCAGCGGCGAAGTAGCCAGCCAGCCAACCGAGCAGGTATGAGGTCGATTCGTCGGGGTCGGGCCGTTCCTTGAAGTACGCCGGCAGCCCGAAGGCGAGCAGGCGATCGGAGTGCTGCGACGTCGGGCTCAGCGGGAACCACTTCAGCATCTCCAGGTCCTTGCCCGGCGCCAACATCGCGACACTGCCGCTTCCCAGCCGATAGCCGTCTCCGTAGGTGAATCCCCTGGCCACCCCAAAGGCTGACAGCTTCGTGCGCCCGATCCGGGACCGTGGGAACGCACCGACGAGCCTGGCGCCGACGCGGAGATCCTTCGTCAGCACCTCCCGCGTCTGCTGCTGCGTCCTCCCGGAACGCACGAACCATCGGTGCTCGTCCGTCGCGTAGATCTCCTTGACCTGCCGGTTTCGGGTCAAGGTGATCCGCATCAGCGGCATCACGCCGTACGAGCGGAACGGCGCCGTCACCCAGTCGCCTCGGCGGGAAAGTACCCGGTGCTCCGACCCCGCGAGCTCTGAGATCGGTCGTGGCCCATCCCACGTCAGAACGCGGGTCTCGCCCGCCAGGCAGTGGAAGGAGCCCACGGAGGGACGGACCGAGAACGACGGGGACTTCTCGTCGTGGAAGGGGCAGAGGCCCTTCAGGCTCCCGCCGCCGGCCGGCCGGAGGGTGACGACGTCACCGATCACGTCCGCGATGTCGGCGCGCTCCTTGACGAGGGCGACGTCCTCGTCACGGATCCGGCCTGCCACGGGGGCTGAGTCTACGGGCGCCGGGGCCACCCGCGCCGCGCAGTCCACAGTCAGGAGCTGTCTCCCGCCGGGTCGACAGGTCGGCGGTCTAGGTTGGTCGGCGCTGGCACCACCACGGAGGACACCATGACGACGACGCCGGACGACCCGACCACCGCGCTGCCCGGCCGCCCGCCCGTCGTTGACCTGGCCACCTGGCAAGCCGCCCGTGACGAGCTCCTGGTCCGCGAGAAGGCCCACACCCGTGAGGGCGACGCCCTCGCCGCGGCCCGCCGCCGGCTGCCGATGGTCGAGCTGGAGGGGACGGTCGCGGTCGTCGGAGCTGATGGCCCGGTCCCGTTCCTGGACCTGTTCCAGGGCCGCGACGAGCTCGTGGTCTACCACTCCATGTGGTACGACGGCGCGCCGCACCAGGGGCAGTGCGAGGGCTGCACCTTCAACCTCTGGCACATGAAGGACGCCGTCTACCTCAACGCTCGCGGCGTCTCGTTCGCCGTCCTGACCTCGGGCCGGTGGGACGAGGTCGCTCCCTACGTCGAGTTCATGGGCTACCCCCAGCCCTGGTACTCGGTGCGCGATCTGGAGGCGCCCCTCTTGACAGAAGAGGGGCACATCATCTGCTACCTGCGCGACGGCGGCCGCGTGTTCCGCACCTACTCCACGACCGGCCGTGGCAACGAACCGGCCGACGGGTCCTTGGGTCTGCTGGACCTGACGCCTTATGGCCGCCGCGAGGCGTGGGAGGACACCCCCGAGGGCTGGCCCGAGGCCCCTCAGGCCGGTTCGCCGGTCGGTGGGCACGGCTCGCCGATCTGCTGGTACTGGCGCTCGGACGCCGACGGCGTCGCCGCCTGGGGTCCGACCAGCCGGCCCGTGCCGCAGTGGACCCGCCCCGGCGCGACCCCCGTGGAGACCCTCGGCCGGCAGGGCCACCACCACTGACGCATCTGCGTCACGGGGCAGGCCCGAGAAAGTAGACCCTCCCTCAGAGGTCCGCCAAGGGAACGTCCGGGTCGGCCAGGCCGGCCGGGTCGACCTCGGCGCGGGCCTTGGCCAGCCGCTTGATGTCGCCGGCGGCGTCCCAGTCGTTCACGTTCATGCCGGCAAGCACGTGCCCGCCGCCGAGCCAGAACGCCAGCCACTTCTCCCCCGCCGGGTCGCCGCGCAGGACGACGCTGTCCGCTGCCCCGGCGCCGTCGGCCGCGTCGTGGCCGTGGTACTCCATGGACAGGTCGTACTGGTCGGTGAAGAAGTACGGCAGCTTCGCGTACGGCTCGCCCTTGCCCCCCATGGACAGCCCCGCGGCCTTGCCCTGGTTCGCGGCGTTGGCCCAGTGCTCCACCCGCATCCGGGCGCCGTAGAGCGGGTTGAAGGCGTTGGCGACGTCACCCGCCGCGTAGACGTCGGGGTCCGACGACCGAAGCATCTCGTCCACGGCGACACCGTTGTCGACCTCAAGCCCGGCGCCTTCGGCGAGCAGAGTGTTGGGCCGGATGCCGACCCCGACGAGAACCAGGTCGGCCTCGAGCACGGTGCCGTCCGAGGTCCGCACCCCCGTCACCCGGCCGCTGTCGCCCTCGAACGCGTCGACTCCGAGGCCGGTCCGCAGGTCCACACGGTTGTCCCGGTGCAGCCGCGCGAAGACTTCTCCGACCTCGCGACCGAGCACGGCGAACAGCGGAGTGGGCTGGGGCTCGACCAGCACGACCTCGACGCCGTGGTGGCGGGCTGCCGCCGCGACCTCCAGGCCGATCCACCCACCGCCGACGACGACGATCGAGCCGCCGGACGTGAGGGTGTCGCGCAGCTGCTCCGCCTGACCAAGCCGACGGAGGTAGTGGATGCCTTCCAGGTCCCCGCCGCGGACGTCGAGGCGACGCGGGGTCGAGCCGGTCGCGAGCAGGACCTTGTCGTAGCCGACGCGCTCTCCCCCGGCGAGCTCGACCACACGGTCGTCCCGGTGCAGGCCGGTCGCCGCGGTGCCCAGGCGCAGGTCCACGTCGTGATCGGCGTACCACCCCTCGTCGTGGACGAAGACCTTCTCCCGCGGCTCGTCGCCCTTGAGGAGTCCCTTGGACAGGGGCGGCCGCTCGTAGGGCCGGTCCCGTTCGTCGCCGACGAGCACGATGCGCCCGGCGAATCCCGCGTCGCGCAGCGCCTCGGCGGCCTTGGCGCCCGCAAGGCTCGCGCCGACGATCACGTAGGTGGGCTCAGTCGGCATGTCTCCCATCCTTCCCGTGACGGCCCGTCGGCACCAGCCGACGGTGCAGGGCGACGGCCGAGGCGTCGGTCAGCGAGGCCACCTGGTCGAGGACCACCCGCAGACGAGCAGCGTCGTCAGGGGCTGCCGCCCAGTCCTCGTGCAGGATCGGGTCGAGCGAGTCGGCGCCACGGTCCAGCAGCGCGTGCACCAGCTCTCGCACCAGGTCCTTCTGCGCCTCGTAGCGGCGGGTGGCGACGTCGCGGGACATCACGTACCGGTCGGCCGCGGCCTTGAGCACCTCGACCTCGGCGCGGACTCCCGCCGGCACCACGAGCTCCGCGCCGTAGCGGGACAGGGGGCCGCCGCCGAAGGCCTCGCGGGTCGCCTCCTGCGCCGACCGCACGAACCGGCCGATCAGCTGGCTGGTGAGGTTTTTCAAGGCGGCGAGGCTGCGCTGGGACCCGTCGTAGGACCGCGGCCAGTGCGCGAGCCCGACCAGCCGGTCCAGCGCTCCGTCGAGCTCGGCGCTCGACGTGCCCGGGCACCGGGCGCCGGCCAGCCGGGTGAGGGCGGCCCGCTCGTCCGGGTCGCGCAGCAGGTCCAGCCGCAGGTCCCCGGCCTGGACGGCGTCCTCCAGGTCGTGCACCGAGTAGGCGACGTCGTCCGACCAGTCCATCACCTGGGCCTCGAAACAGCGGCGACCAACCGGCGCGTCGGCCCGCAGCCAGGCGAACACGTCAACCTCGTCTGCGTACACGCCGAACTTCCCGCCGGCCGCCTGCTCCGCGGTGCTCGGCCACGGGTACTTGCACGACGCGTCCAGCGACGCCCGCGTGAGGTTCAGGCCCACGCTGCGGCCGTCCGGGCTGAACGCCTTGGCCTCCAGCCGGGTGAGGATGCGCAGGCTCTGGGCGTTGCCCTCGAAGCCGCCGCACGGGCCTGCCATCTCGGCGAGAGCCCACTCGCCGGTGTGCCCGAACGGCGGGTGGCCGAGGTCGTGGGCCAGGCAGGCCGTCTCGACCAGGTCCGGGTCGCAGCCGAGCTCCTGGCCCATGCCGCGGCCGATCTGCGCGCACTCGAGGGAGTGCGTCAGGCGGGTACGCGGGAAGTCGTTCTCGCCAGGGACGACCACCTGGGTCTTCCCGGCCAGGCGCCGCAGCGCGGACGAGTGCAGGACGCGGGCTCTGTCACGCTCGTAGGCGGTGCGGCCCGACTGCTTCGCCGGCTCCGCGACCCACCGCTCGTCGGCCTGGGCAGTCATCGGTCGTCGTCAGACGGCGTTGG
This sequence comes from Actinomycetes bacterium, assembly GCA_036380775.1. GTDB lineage: Bacteria > Actinomycetota > Actinomycetes > JACCUZ01 > JACCUZ01 > DASVED01. The sequence continues at coordinate 7,183 of DASVED010000306.1, read as the reverse complement.
AACCGGAGTCGGCACTGCGGTGGAACACCTTCCAGTAGAGGTACGCGAACGTCTCGCGCACGATGTAGCGCACCTCGGTCGTCCGGGTGCGGACGGCCGGGCCGCGACGCGTCGGCGACAGCACGGCCTCGATGCCGCGGTCGGCGGCCATCGAGCCGGTGCGCAGCGCGTGCCACGGGTCGGTCACGATCACGGCGGTCGACCAGCCGCGGTCCTGCATGCGCTCGCGCACGGCGGTCAGGCTGCCCAGGGTGTCGCTGCCCGTGGGCACGGCGACGACCCGGCTCTCCGGCACCCCGTGCTCGGCGAGCCACCGCTTTCCGGAGTCAGCCTCGGTGAAGCGGTCCCCCTCGCGGTTGCCGCCCACCGTCACGATGCGCGGGGCGACGTCGTCCCGCCAGAGGTTGCGCGCGTGCACCAGCCGTGCGGTGAGGACCGAGGACGGTCTCCCGTCGAACTGCGCGGCGCCGAGCACGACGATCACGTCGGAGGGCCGTCGGTCGTCCTGGCGCGCGGTCCACCAGACCATCCCGGCCGTGACGGTGAACACGAGCACGACGAGAGTTACCACGGCCGCCAGCATCTTGACGACCAACCGGGGCAGGATCAGCAAGCCGTCACCGGCTGTCGCTGCCGTCGCTCACGACCGACGCACGGCCAGCCTCGAGCCGTGCCACCGGGACGCGGAACGGGGAGCAGGAGACGTAGTCGAGCCCGACGTCGTGGAAGAAGTGCACCGAGTCGGGGTCTCCGCCGTGCTCGCCGCAGACGCCGACCTTGAGGCCCGGCCGGGTCCGGCGGCCCTCCTCCGTCGCGATGCTCACCATCCGGCCGATGCCTTCACGGTCGAGCGACTCGAAGGGCGACACCCCGAAGATGCCCAGCTCGATGTAGCGGCCGAAGAAGGAAGCTTCCACGTCGTCGCGGGAGAACCCCCAGCCCATCTGGGTCAGGTCGTTGGTGCCGAACGAGAAGAACTCAGCGGCCTCGGCGATCTGCCCGGCCGTGAGGGCTGCCCGGGGCACCTCGATCATCGTTCCGACCAGCGCCTCGAGGTCCTGACCGGTCTCCTCCTGGACCTCGGCGAGGATCCGGCGCGCCTCGTCGCGGATGGCCTCCAGCTCCTGGACCGCGCCGACGAGCGGCACCATGATCTCGACGATCGGCCGCTTGCCCTCGGCCTTGAGCTGGGCAGCCGCCTCGGCGATCGCGCGGACCTGCATGCCGAACAACCCCGGCACGACCAGACCGAGGCGCACGCCGCGGAGGCCAAGCATCGGGTTCTGCTCGTGCAGCCGACGGACCGCGTCGAGCAGTGTCTTCTCGCGGGACGCGTCCTCGCCCTTCTCCTCGGCGAGGGCCACCTTCACCGACAGGTCGGTCAGGTCGGGCAGGAACTCGTGCAGCGGGGGATCGAGCAGCCGCACCGTGACGGGCAGGCCGTCCATCGCGGAGAAGATGCCGACGAAGTCCTCGCGCTGCAGCGGCTCGAGGGTGTCCAGCGCCTGCTGCCGCTCGTCGTCCGACTCGGCCAGGATGAGCCGTTCGACGTGCTGTCGCCGGTCGCCGAGGAACATGTGCTCGGTGCGGCACAGGCCGATCCCCTGCGCGCCGAAGCGCCGGGCCCGCTCGGAGTCCTCGGGGGTGTCGGAGTTGGCCCGCACCGCGAGCCGGCGCTTCGTGTCGGCGTGGGTCATCAGCCGGTGCACGGCCTCGACCAGCTCGTCGGCGTCGGACGACTCGGCGTCGATCTCGCCCTCGAAGTACTGCACGACCTCCGACGGCTGCACCGGCACCTCGCCGAGGTAGACGGCGCCGGACGTCCCGTCGATCGAGATCACGTCGCCCTCGTTGACGACCGCGCCTCCGCGAGCCCGGAACTTCCTCGCCTTGAGGTCGACGTCGAGCTCCTCCGCTCCGCAGACGCACGTCTTGCCCATGCCGCGGGCGACCACGGCGGCGTGGGAGGTCTTGCCGCCGCGGCTGGTCAGGATGCCCTGCGCGGCGATCATCCCGTTGAGGTCGTCGGGGGTCGTCTCCCGACGTACGAGAATGACCTGCTCGCCGTTGTTCGCCATCTCCTCCGCGCGGTCGGAGTCGAAGACCGCCTTGCCGACGGCCGCTCCGGGCGAGGCGTTCATGCCCTTGGCGATCTGCTCCCTGTCGGGCCCCGCGTCGAAGCGCGGGAACATCAGCTGGGCGAGCTGGTCGCCAGTGACGCGGGTGAGCGCCTCGTCGAGCTCGATCAGCCCCTGGTCGACGAGCTGGGTGGCGATCCGGAACGCGGCTCCGGCCGTGCGCTTCCCGACCCGGGTCTGCAGCATCCACAGCTTGTTGCGCTCGATCGTGAACTCGATGTCGCACAGGTCGCGGTAGTGGTTCTCGAGCTTCTCCATGATGTCGAGCAGCTCGTCGTACGCGGGCTTGTCGATGCTCTCGAGGTCCTGCAGCGGCAACGTGTTGCGGATGCCGGCCACCACGTCCTCACCCTGGGCGTTCTGCAGGTAGTCGCCGTAGATGCCCTGATGTCCCGAGCCGGGGTCGCGGGTGAAGGCGACGCCGGTGCCGGAGTCCATCCCGAGGTTGCCGAACACCATCGAGCAGATGTTGACCGCGGTGCCGAGGTCGGCCGGGATGCGCTCCTGGCGGCGGTAGAGGATCGCCCTCGGGGCGTTCCACGAGTCGAAGACGGCGCGGACCGCCAGGTCCATCTGCTCGCGCGGGTCGGTCGGGAACTCCCGGCCCCCGTGCTCGCGCACGATGCCCTTGAAGGTGTCGACGAGGGACCGGAGGTCGTTCTCGTCGAGGTCCAGGTCGTTCTCGGTCCCCTTGGCCTTCTTGGCCGACTCGATGGCGTCCTCGAAGTGTTCGCCGTCGATGTCGAGGACCGTCTTGCCGAACATCTGGATGAGCCGCCGGTACGAGTCCCAGGCGAAGCGCTCGCTGCCCGCCTGCTTGGCCAGGCCCTGCACGGACTCGTCGTTCAGCCCGATGTTGAGGACGGTCTCCATCATCCCGGGCATCGAGAACTTCGCTCCCGAGCGCACGGACACCAGCAGCGGGTCGTCGGGCGCACCCAGCGCCCGGCCCATCGCCTTCTCCAGGGCCACGAGGTGCTCGGTCACCTCGGCACGAAGGGCCTCCGGCTCGTCGCCGGAGTCCAGGTAGACCTTGCACGCCTCGGTGGTTATGACGAAGCCGGGGGGCACGGGCAGGCCCAGGTTGGTCATCTCTGCGAGGTTCGCACCCTTGCCACCGAGCAGGTCCTTCATGTCCCTGCCGCCCTCGGTGAAGTCGTAGACGTATTTCGTCCGGTTGTGCGGCATCGTGAGCACCTCTCGCGCGATCGTCCTCGACCCGGAAAGTCCGTGAGGCGGAGCCTACCCATCGCCCTCAGCCCTCCACAGGCTCCCGGTCCGCCGTGCCGGACCAGTGATCATCGGGTGGCATGCTGACGGCGTGCCCGCTGTCGCCCGGCGAACTGACTCCCCGAACGTCCCCTGGTGGGGCCTGCTGTCCACAGCGGCCGCGCCGGTACTGCTGATCGGGGGCTGGACGGTGGCGGCGGCGCGCCAGCAGGGCGGTTTCGACTCCATCGAGCGCACGATCAGCGACCTGGCCGCTCTCGGCGCCGACGACCGCTGGCTGATGACGAGCGCGCTCGCGGGGCTGGGGGTCTGCCACGTGACCACCGCGGCCGCCCTCAGGGATGCCGCACCGGTCGGACGCGCAGTGCTGGCCGCGGGAGGCGTGGCGACCGTCCTGGTGGCCGCCTTCCCGCTGCCCGCCGACGAGAGCGGGTCGACGCCACACACGATCGTGGCCGGCACCGCATTCCTCGCCCTTGCGGTCTGGCCCGCGCTGGCAGGGCGCAGAGGTGCGCCGGCCGTGCTGCGTCCGGGTCCATCGGTGGTCGCAGCCGCGACCCTGCTGGGACTCGTGGCGTGGTTCGGCGTCGAGCTCGGATCCGACGAGGGTCGTGTAGGGCTCGCGGAGCGGGTGACCGCGGGCGCGCAGGCGCTCTGGCCGATGGCGGTCGCCTGGGGAGTCGCCGCGGCGGCTCGAACGGGCCACGGAAGGGGACGCTCGTCATGACGGTTCGCTGGGGCATCATCGCGACGGGTGGGATCGCCTCGCAGTTCGCGACGGACGTCGCGCTGCTACCCGACGCCGAGGTGGTGGCCGTCGGATCGCGACGGCAGGAGACCGCGGACGAGTTCGCTCGGTCGCATGGCGTGGCTCGCGCCTTCCCCACGTACGAGGGGCTGGTCGAGGACGACGAGGTCGACGCCGTGTACGTCGCCACCCCCCATCCTGGCCACCACCATGCGGCGATGCTCGCGATCGAGGCCGGCAAGGCGGTGCTGCTCGAGAAGCCGTTCACGATGAACGCCGACGAGGCACGGTCGCTCGTCGAGGCGGCACGGGCGCGCGGCGTCTTCCTGATGGAGGCGATGTGGACCCGTTTCCTGCCGCACGTGGTGCGACTGCGCGAGCTGGTGTCGTCGGGCGCGCTCGGCGAGGTCCGGACCGTCACGGCCGAGCACGGGCAGTGGTTCGAGCGGGACGCCAGGCACCGGCTCTTCGCACCCACCCTCGGTGGCGGTGCGTTGCTCGACCTGGGGATCTATCCGGTGTCGTTCGCATCGATGGTGCTCGGCACGCCGTCGCGGGTGACTGCTGTCAGCGACCCGGCGTTCACCGGCGTGGACGCGACGACGTCGGTGCTGCTGCAGCACGAGGGCGGCGCGCATGCGGTCCTGACGTGCTCGCTGGAGGCCGCAGGGGCCAACGCCGCCTCCGTCGTGGGCACCGACGCCCGGGTCGAGCTCGACCCGGTGTGGTACAGCCCGACATCGCTGAGGTTGGTGGCGCGCGACGGCGCGGTGGTCGATCGGTTCGACGGGCGGGGCGAGGGATCCGGCTACCGGTTCGAGGCGGCGGAGGTCGGGCGCTGCCTTGCCGAGGGGCGGCTGGAGAGCGACGTGATGCCACTGGACGAGACGGTGGCGATCATGTCGACGATGGACGAGGTTCGCCGCCAGATCGACCTCTCGTACCCCCCGGCCTGACCCACCCGCCATCTTCCCCCATCCATCCTTCTCCGCGTTGATCATGCAGTAGTGGTTGTGGCCTGTGGACGGCGGAAAGCGTCGTCCACAAAGGGATTCCGTACGCTCGGCAGGTGCCGGGTCGTGTTCGACCCGGTGGCTAGGTTTCCGGTATGGACCAGTCGCCCGGCACCCGCACCGCCGGTGGTGATGCGCGCCGTGCAGGCCAACGACGAGCAGCTGGTCGGGTCGCTGGCCGGCGGGGCGGTCCGGGACCTGGGCCACGCCCGGGAGGCCGCCGCCAGCGTGCGGACCGCCCAGGTGCTGCGGTCCGGGGTGCTGCCGGGCACGGCGGCCGCCCTGGCCGCGGGGGAGATCTCCGGGGCTCGGGACGCGAGCTGGGGCAGTGGCTGCCAGGCATTCCTTCGCGGGATGGTGCGCATGAAGCCGTCGGGAGCCCCTGGGGTCAGGGGTCGTGGGGCCATTCACTTACTCGACCGCACCGAGGTGGTGGGTCATGCCGCTACCGGGCCGCACCGCCAAGGTCGCCGCCGGCCGGGTGATGCTCGAGGGCCTGGGTGTCGTGGCGGGCGATGATCCGGTCGCGGAATACGGGACCTTGGCTCCTCGGGTGAAGGCCCTTCTGCCCTTCTTCAGGTGAAGCCGCGTGCCGAGGCTGAATGCAGGATCCAGGATGGGAGTCGTCATGAGACGTCCCTTGGTGGCAGTGGTTGGTGTCCTGGCGCTGTTCACCGCGATGGCAGCGGTGGCCGTGGCGGGAGCGGCGAGCGGTCCGCGTGGGAACGCTACTGGCTATCGAATGCACGGCATGATGTCGTCCTCCCCGTCGAATGAGCCGGGCTGGAGACAAGACAGTCGCGGATGGACTCACGGGTGGGCAGTGGGCACCGAGTTCACCTACCTCACCGAGATGGTGGCCCATCACGAGGAGGCCGTGTTGGCCGCCGAGGAACTTCGGCTGACGAATCGACCGCAGTTGCGGGCGTTCGGTGCCTCGATCGTCGAGACCCAGTCCGCCCAGATCGAACAAATGAACTCCTGGCTGGCTCAGTGGTACCAGGGGCGCAGCACCGATGTTGACTACAAGCCGATGATGCGTGACCTGTCCGGTCTCTCCGGCGACGAGCTGGACCAGGCCTTCCTTCGGGACATGATCGGCCACCACATGACGGCAGTGATGATGTCCCAACACTTGCTCGTCCGCGGAGTCGCCGAACATGAGAGGGTCAATGCGCTCGCGGCGTCCATCCGTAATGAACAGCACGCCGAGATCTTCCAGATGCGTCAATGGCTGGCGGACTGGTTCGGCACCGGGTGGGAGCCTGGGTCCGGTTCGGGGATGATGCCGGGCATGATGTGGTGACCCGACAGTCACCCAGATCCAGACCCGCGCTCGGTAGTGCCGGTTCCGTGCGGTCGTGTCAGCCGCTACACGGGTGCTTGGGAGCGGCACATACGGTGTGCGGAGCGGCCGACCTGACCCTGAGCCGCATCCTTCATTCTGTGTCGGTGCTCGCGGTCTCTCCGAACAACGTCGTCAAGATCTGCTGACCGGGGGAGATGTCGACGAGCGTCACCTGCCCGTCGAGGATTTCGATGTTGCCGACCGCCCCCTCCAGGACGTCCTTCATCGGGATGCTCTCGATGTCCAGGCTGCCTTCAGCGAGTGCCCGCTTCGCGGTCGTGCCAGCCGGAATCGGTTCGCTCGCCACCAGCACGTCGCGGTCCGTGGAGCCACCGGCACGTGGATTCTGCGGCTCGGCGTACAGGTACAGGAGTGTCGTGCCGATCGCCACGATCACCATCGCGGCGGTGAAAACGAGTGTTCCTCGACGCCCCACCGATGACTCCCTGTGCTGGTCTTGGCCGTGCCTGTCCAGTCGGCACGATGACGCGCGCGCTGGAGGACGCGCAGGCGAACTGTCGAATTGGTCCGATTGGAGGTGGCTGCTCATGGGCCGCCATTCAGAGCTGAGTCGGTCTTACTGGCGACGCCCCGTTTCACGGTCGTTCCGGGTGACTTCTGTACGTCAAGTAGTGCCGGTTCCCGCGCGCGGCTGTGTCAGCCGCCGGGCGGGTGCTCCGCAGCACCTACCGAGTGGTCGAATCGG
>DASVED010000305.1:0-6346 GCA_036380775.1 Actinomycetes bacterium | reverse complement strand
CCGCGTCCGCGTCCACCCAGCTCTCCGGCCTGCCGTTCTCTGGCCCGGTCGGCGCCACCCGGGTCGCGCTGATCGACGACCAGTGGGTCGCGTTCCCCACCCACGAGCAGCTCGAGTCGGCAGTCTTCGACATGGTCGTCGCCGGCCGGATAGCGGGTGACGATGTCGCGATCATGATGGTCGAGGCCGAGGCCACCATGGCTGCCTGGCACCTGATCAAGGACGGCGGCAAGACCGCTCCCACCGAGGAGATCGTCGCCCAGGGCCTCGAGGCCGCCAAGCCGTTCATCAAGGTGCTGTGCGAGGCCCAGCAGCAGCTGGCCACCGCCGCCGCGAAGCCGACGGCCGAGTTCCCTCGATTCCTCGACTACCAGGACGACGTCCTGCAGGCCGTGACCGACCTGGTCAGCGACGAGCTCGGCCAGACGCTGACCATCGCCGCCAAGCAGGAGCGCGAGAGCGAGCTCGACCGGATCAAGGACTCGGCCAAGGAGAAGCTGGCCGGTCAGTTCGAGGGTCGCGAGAAGGAGATCAGCGCGGCCTTCCGCTCGGTCACCAAGTCGCTCGTCCGTCAGCGGATCCTGCGCGACAAGGTCCGCATCGACGGCCGCGGGCTCTCCGACATCCGCACGCTCTCGGCCGAGGTCGAGGTGCTCCCGCGGGTGCACGGCTCGGCGCTCTTCGAGCGCGGCGAGACCCAGATCCTCGGCGTGACGACGCTCAACATGCTGCGCATGGAGCAGATGATCGACACGCTGAACCCGGAGAACCGCAAGCGCTACATGCACAACTACAACTTCCCGCCCTACTCGACCGGTGAGACCGGCCGGGTGGGCTCGCCGAAGCGGCGCGAGATCGGCCACGGCGCGCTCGCCGAGCGGGCGATCCTGCCGGTCCTGCCGGCCCGCGAGGAGTTCCCGTACGCCATCAGGCAGGTGTCCGAGGCCCTCGGGTCCAACGGCTCCACGTCGATGGGCTCGGTCTGCGCCTCGACGATGTCGCTGATGCAGGCCGGTGTGCCGCTGCGGGCTCCCGTCGCCGGCATCGCGATGGGCCTGATCTCCGACACGATTGAGACAGCTGATGGTCCCGAAGTCCACTACGCGGCGCTGACCGACATCCTCGGTGCCGAGGACGCGTTCGGCGACATGGACTTCAAGGTCGCCGGCACCCGCGAGTTCGTCACCGCCATCCAGCTCGACACCAAGCTCGACGGCATCCCGGCCTCGGTGCTCGCCTCGGCGCTCACCCAGGCCAAGGACGCCCGACTGCACATCCTCGACGTCATGCACGAGGCGATCGACGCGCCGGACGAGATGTCGCCGCACGCCCCGCGGATCATCTCGATCAAGATCCCGGTCGACCAGATCGGCGCGGTCATCGGCCCCAAGGGCAAGATGATCAACCAGATCCAGGACGAGACGGGCGCCGAGATCTCCATCGAGGACGACGGCACGATCTACATCGGCGCGACCGACGGCCCCAAGGCCGAGGCCGCCCGCACCATGATCAACGCCATCGCCAACCCGACGATGCCGGAGGTCGGCGAGCGCTACCTGGGCACCGTGGTCAAGATCACGACGTTCGGCGCGTTCGTGTCGCTCGTGCCCGGCCGGGACGGCCTGCTGCACATCTCGAAGCTCCGCGCGCTCGCCGGGGGCAAGCGCGTGGACAACGTCGAGGACGTCGTCAAGGTCGGAGACAAGGTGCAGGTCCAGATCGCCGAGGTCGACCCGCGCGGCAAGCTCTCGCTCGTCCCGGTCGAGGCCGGGAGCGACGGTGCCGCGCCAGCGCCGGCCGACGCCGGGGTCGAGGCCTGAGTTGGGCCGTCAGGCCACACGCACGCTCGACCGGGGGGACGGTGGCGGCGGACTCGTCCGCCACACCGTCCTGCCCGGCGGCCTGCGCATCGTCACCGAGGCCGTTCCCACCGTCCGGTCGGTGACGGTCGGCATCTGGGTCGGTGTGGGGTCCCGCGACGAGTCGCCGACCCTTGCTGGGGCCTCGCACTACCTCGAGCACCTGCTGTTCAAGGGCACCCGGCGACGGGACGCGCTCGCCATCTCGGCCGCGATCGACGCGGTCGGCGGCGAGATGAACGCGTTCACGTCCAAGGAGTACACCTGCTACTACGCGCGGGTGCTCGACAGCGACCTGCCGCTCGCGGTGGACGTCGTCTGCGACCTGGTCACCTCGTCGGTGATCCGCGGTGCCGACGTGGACGCCGAGCGAGGTGTGATCCTCGACGAGATCGCGATGCACGAGGACGACCCGACGGACATGGTCCACGACCAGTTCGCCCAGGTGCTCTTCGCTGACAGTTCGCTCGCCCGGCCGATCCTCGGCACCGTCGGCTCGATCGAGAGCATCCGGCGCGGTGCCATCAACGGCTACTACCGTCGCCGGTACCGGCCGCAGGACATGGTGGTCGCCGTCGCCGGCAACGTGGACCACGCCACCGTCGTACGTCTGGTGAAGCAGGCCTTCGGCCACGCGGGCATGCTGGCCGGCGACGCCGAGCCGGCCACGCCGCGTGGCGCGGGCCGCAGCCCGAGGACCGTGACCGGCGGCGTGCGCGTCGTGCGGCGCGCCACCGAGCAGGCCAACGTCGTGCTCGGCGGGGCCGGCGTCGCCCGCACCGACGAGAGGCGGTTCGCCCTCGGCGTGCTCAACGCCGCGCTCGGCGGCGGGATGTCCTCGCGGCTGTTCCAGGAGGTGCGCGAGAAGCGCGGGCTCGCCTACAGCGTCTACAGCTACCACGCGCAGTACGCGGACACCGGGCTGTTCGGTGTCTACGCGGGCTGCGCGCCGCGCAAGGTCGACGAGGTCCTGGCCATCTGCCGTGACGAGGTCGCCAAGGTTGCCGCCACCGGCATCACGGTGGAGGAGCTGGAACGCGGCAAGGGCCAGCTGCGCGGGTCGCTCGTGCTCGGCCTGGAGGACACCGGATCGCGGATGAGCCGCATCGGCAAGGCCGAGCTCGTCTACGGCGAGCTGCTGTCGGTGGACGACGTCCTGAATCGCATCGACGCCGTCACCCTCGACGACGTGGCCGCTGTGTCGGGCGAGGTGCTCGGCGCACCGCCGACGCTGGCCGTGGTCGGCCCGTTCGACGAGGACCGCGACTTCACCCCGGCCGTCGCGTGAGCAGCTCCTCATGACGCGGGTCGGTGTCGTCGGCGCCGCGGGGCGGATGGGCACCGCCGCGTGCGAGGCGCTGGACGCGGCGGCCGGCCTCGAGCTCGTGGCTCGGGTCGGGTCCGGTGACCGGCTCGACGACCTGGTGCAGGCGTCGGTCGAGGTCGCGGTCGACCTGACCCGGCCGGACACGGTCATGGACAACGTGCGGTTCTGCGTCGAGCACGGCATCCACGCCGTCGTGGGCACCAGCGGGTTCGACGCGCAGCGCCTGGCAGCCGTCCGTGGCTGGCTGGAGGACGCGCCCGGCGTCGGAGTCGTCGTGGCGCCGAACTTCGCGCTCGGCGCTGTGCTCATGATGCGCTTCGCAGCGCTGGCGGCGCCGTACTTCGAGTCGGTCGAGATCGTCGAGCTGCACCACCCCGACAAGACCGACGCCCCGAGCGGCACCGCCCGGCGTACCGCCGAGCTGGTGGCCGAGGCCCGCCGCGGGGCGGGGCTGGGACCGGCACCGGACGCGACGGCCGGCGGCCGCGCGGCGGCCCGGGGCGAGCCGGTCGACGGCGTGCCGGTCCACTCGGTGCGAGCCCGCGGGCTGGTCGCCCACCAGGAGGTGCTCTTCGGCGGGCCGGGGGAGACGCTGACCCTCCGCCACGACTCGCTGGACAGGTCCTCGTTCATGCCGGGCCTGCTCCTCGCGGTCCGCGCGGCGCCGTCCCGCCCGGGGCTCACCGTGGGCCTGGAGCACCTCCTCGACGGCTGACCGCCGAGGTGTCATGGCTCGCGTGCGGCCAGATGGGTGGCTGGTCCCGGCTCAACCGAACGGCGATCGAGGCCGATGAGCCAGCAGTGACCATCGCGCCGCACGTCGCCCCGCCCCGCTGGATGTCAAGCGGCCAGTCCGTCGATCCGGACGCCCACCGGGCCGGTGCACAGGCCGCAGCCGCTGCCCTCGCGGGCCGCGACGACGCCAAGCTGCTCGTGGTGTTCGCCTCCGACTCCTACGCTCTGCCCGACCTGCTGCGTGGCGTCCGCGGGGTCATCGGCGAGGTACCGCTGATCGGGTGCACCACGGCGGGGGAGATCGCCGAGACCGGTCCGGCCGACCGGAGCGTCGCGGTGATGGCCTTGGGGGGACCCGGCTTCCAGGTCTCGACCGCGGCAGCCAAGGGGATGAGCGAGGACCTGCGCGGAGCCGGCGCCAACGCCGCCGCCTGCCATCTGGACGTGGGGTCGGCCCGCCACAGCGTGCTCCTTCTGCTCACCGACGGGCTGGCCGGCGACCAGCAGGAGGTCGTGCGCGGCGCGTACGGCGTGCTCGGCGCGGCCGTGCCGCTGGTCGGTGGATGCGCAGGTGACGACCTGAAGATGGTCCGCACGGCGCAGATGCACGGTGACGAGATCCTGTACGACGCGGTCGTCGCCGCGGCTATCGGATCCGACGCGCCGATCGGCATCGGCGTCAGCCATGGCTGGCACCGAGTGGGCGAGGCGATGCTCGTCACGGGAAGTCGCGGCAGCATCGTCGAGTCGCTCGACGACGAGCCGGCTCTCGACGTCTACCTGCGCCGCCTCGCGGCACCTGAGGAGGCGCACCACGACCGGGCTGCGTTCACCCGCTTCGCCCTCACACATCCCCTCGGGCTGAGTCGGCGCAGCGGGGAAAGCGTTCGCTTCGTGGCGGACGTCGACTTCGAGACCCGGTCGCTGGTCTGCGTCGCGAACGTCCCGCAGGGCGGACTCGCCTGGTTCATGGAGGGCGACCACGACTCGGTCCTGGCGGCCACCGACGCGGCGTGCGCCGAGGCGCTGGCCGAGGTCGGCGGAGCGGCGCCGTTGGGCTTCCTCACCTTCGACTGCATCGCCCGTCGGGGTGTGCTCGGTGACGGCGGCATCGCGCTCGAGGTCGAACGGATCCGGGAGCACTGCCCGGGCACCCCTGTTGCGGGCTTCTACACATACGGCGAGATAGCGCGCACGAGGGGCACGACGGGTTTCCACAACCAGACGCTCGTCGTCCTCGCCATGACGTGACTTCCACCGACCGCACGGGGTGGGTGAACCAGCAGCTCATCGAGTTCCTCGCCAGCCTCTCCCAAGGTGCGGACGAGGCGGCCACCCTGCGTACGGCGGTCGAGCGAGCGGTCGAGGCGGTCGAGGCGGATGTCGGCGCCCTGGTCGTCGACGGGACCGTTGCCGCCAGCATCGGGTTCCCGCGTGGTCGCGTCCCGGCCGAGTCCTTGGCTGACCTGGTCGAGGCCCCGGCCGCGCAGCGCGTCGACCTGCCGGGCGTCGGCGTCTGCTGGCTGATGAGGGTGGCGGTGGACGTGCTGCCAGGAGCCACCCTCGTGGTGGCTCGATCCACCGAGGACTTCGTCCGCGAGGAGACGGCCCTGCTCAGGGCGATGGGTCGCGTCCTCGAGCTGGTGGTGCACGGCGTACGGAACCTGTCGAGCGAACGCGCGCTGCGGGAACAGGGTGAGCGTCAGGCAGAGGAGAACCGCAGGCTGATCAGATCCCTCGAGGAGCGGAAGGACCTGCTCGAGAGGCTAGGTGTCATCCAGCGACTCATCGCCTCCCGCGCGGCCGTCGACCTGATCCTCGACGCCGTGCTGGACGCCGCCGTGGACCTCATCGGGGAGCCGGTCGTAGGCCTCCGACTGGTCGACCGGGCAGACGCGGGGTACATGAACCTCGTTGCTGCCCGAGGCATCGGCCCTGTCATCGCCGAGTCGACCAGACGGTCGCCAACCGCCGAGGGCATCGGTGGCCGGGCCATTCGCGAGGCGCGGCTTGTGATCACCGAGGACTACCCGGCGTCGGGAGCGAGCCTACCGACCTTCATCCAGGACGGGGTCACGGCCGCCATGGCGGCTCCCCTTCTTGGTGCCCATGACGCGATGGGCAGCCTGGTCGTGGCCTCCCGCACGGTCGGGCGCGTGTTCACCGAGCGGGACCAGCAGGTGCTGCTCGCTCTCGCCGAGCACGCAAAGCTGGCTCTCAACGACGCCCGCACCGTGGGCGCCCTGGAGCACGCGCTCGACGCCGCCACGCACCGTGCGACTCACGACGACCTGACCGGGCTCCCCAACAGGGTCCTGTTCCTGGACCGTCTCGAGCACGCGCTGCTTCGGGCCCGTCGCTCCGGCGCGACGCTCGCAGTCGTCTTCGTCGACGTCGACGAGTTCAAGCTGGTCAACGACACACT
>DASVED010000304.1:0-2696 GCA_036380775.1 Actinomycetes bacterium | reverse complement strand
GCCTGGCGGAACGCGCGGGTGGCCGCGGAGGTGCGTCGACCCGGTGCGATCGGGTACACGGGGGGTCTCGCGACCCGCCCGCAGTCCAGGGCGGGTCGCCCACGGAGGGAGCCCGGGTGCGGAACGCGCAGTCGTCGCTGTCCGTCGACGTCCAGCCGGACCGGCTGGACCCCGCGACGGTCCGCGTCCGCCTCGACGGCGAGCTCGACATCACGAGCTCCCCGTTGCTCCAGACCGTGGTCGAGCAGGTGCTGCAGGCCCGCCGCGACCCGCCGTGCACCTCCCTGGTGGTGGACATGAGCGGGGTGGGCTTCGCCGACGCCTCCGGTATCGCGCCGCTGCTGCTGGCCCGGGCGCTCCTGGCCCGCCGCGGGGGTCGGATCGAGCTGCGGCACTGCCGCCGTGGCGTCCTACGGCTGCTCCGCCTGCTGGACGTGGCCGACATGGTCGACCTGGAGGACGCGGGCTAGCGGCGGCCTGATGGCTAAAGTGGCTGTAACGTTCCCCGCCGTGCGCCTGGTCATCGCGACGTGCACGGTCGACTACGTCGGCCGGCTCACCGCCCACCTCCCCAGCGCAACGCGACTGATCCTGGTCAAGGCAGACGGCTCGGTGTCGGTGCACGCGGACGACCGGGCCTACAAGCCGCTGAACTGGATGAGCCCGCCGTGCGTCCTGCGCGAGGGCGAAGACACCGGAGAAGGCGCTGCTCCGTCGGTCTGGACCGTGACCAACAAGGCCGGTGAGCGCCTCGTCATCACGATCGAGGACGTTCTGCACGACTCCCGTCACGAGCTCGGTGTCGACCCGGGCCTGGTCAAGGACGGTGTCGAGGCCCACCTGCAAGCCCTGCTGGCGGACCAGATCGAGACGCTCGGCGCGGGCTGGCGGCTGGTGCGACGCGAGTACCCCACGGCGATCGGACCGGTCGACATCCTGGCCCGCGACGACGCCGGCGCCACCGTGGCGGTGGAGATCAAGCGCCGGGGCGAGATCGACGGCGTCGAGCAGCTGACGCGGTACCTCGACCTGCTGAACCGCGACCCGCTGCTGAGCCCGGTTCGCGGCGTCTTCGCCGCCCAGGAGATCAAGCCGCAGGCCCGGGTGCTGGCTCAGGACCGGGGCATCGACTGCGTGACCCTCGACTACGACGCGCTGCGTGGGTTCGACGACGTGGGCTCCCGCCTGTTCTGACGAGGGCTCGACGCGACGCGGAGCCTCGGCCAGGCTGTGCCCGTGCGAGTGATCGTCGTGGGCGCCGGCGTCGTGGGGCTCACCTGCGCCGTCCGGCTGTCCGAGGCCGGCCACGACGCGCACGTGCTGGCCCGCGACCTCCCACCGGAGACGACCTCGGCGGTCGCCGCGGCTCTCTGGTACCCCTACCGGGCGCTCCCCCGCGATGCCGTGACCCGCTGGTCCGCCCGGTCGTACGAGGTCTTCCGCGGGCTGGCCCAGACCCATCCCCACTCCGGGGTCCGGATGCGCGAGGGCGTCGAGCTGCTGCGAGCGGACCACCCCGAAGAGCCGTGGTGGCGCGCGGCCGTGCCGGGGCTCACCACGGTGCGCGACCCGGCACCGGGCTTCCGGTCCGGCTGGCGCCTCGAGCTGCCGGTCGCCGACATGACGACGTACCTCGCCTTCCTGCTCGCCCGGCTCGAGGCGGCGGGCGGGACGCTCACCCGAGCCTGGCTGCCCGACCTGCCCACCACCGGCGTGGTCGTGAACGCGACCGGGCTCGCCTCCCGGCACCTGGCCGACGACCACAGCCTGCAGCCGGTGCGCGGCCAGGTGGTGCGGGTCGAGCAGGTGGGCATCGCAGAATGGCTGCTGGAGGGCTCCGACCCGACTCGCCCGCTCTACGTGGTGCCTCGCGAGCACGACGTGGTGGTCGGCGGCACCGCGGACGAGGGCTCCTGGGACCTCGGGGCCGACCCGCAGGTCGCCGAGGGGTTGCTCCAGCGCGCCGTCGAGATGGTGCCCGCCCTGGGCGGCGCCTGCGTGCTGGGCCATCGGGTCGGGCTGCGGCCGGCCCGCCCGTCGGTGCGCCTGGAGGCGGTGCCGCACCCGGACGGTGAGCCGGGCGGGGTCGTGCACTGCTACGGCCACGGCGGTGCCGGCGTCACCCTGTCGTGGGGCTGCGCCGACGACGTGCTGTCCGCGGTGGAGCAACTCGCCAGCGGCGTCCCCGGCTACGTGGAGTCCGGCACCTCGTCGACCGGCCTGTCCATCCGGTAGCGGACGAGCGACGGCGCCGCCGCGGCCAGTGCCAGCACCAGCACCACGCAGGCGATGCCGCCGCCCACCCATGACGCGGAGGCGCCGAAGGCCGCCGCTCCCGCGCCGGCCCGCAGGTCACCGAGCCGCGGACCGCCCGACACCACGACGATGAACACGCCCTGCATCCGGCCGCGCATCGCGTCCGGCGCGTAGGTCTGCAGGATGGTCTGCCGGTACACCGCGGACACCAGGTCGGCGGCGCCCCCGACACCCATCAGCAGGACGACCAGCCACAGCTCGCGCGCCAGCCCGGCCGCGGCGACGGCCAGGCCCCAGATGACGACCGCCGTGACGAGGGCCATGCCCTGGCGGCGGACCCGGCCGATCCACCCGGACAGCAGCCCGCCGACCACCGACCCGAGCGCGATGGACGCGTACAGCCAGCCGGCGGCCCCGGCACCGCCGAACCGCTCGACCGC
>DASVED010000303.1:0-2944 GCA_036380775.1 Actinomycetes bacterium | reverse complement strand
CGACGTCGAGTCCTGGTCGACGTGGACCGACTCCATCGACTCGGTTCGTCCGCTCGACGGTGGCCCGATGGCCGACGGCTGCCGGTTCGAGGTGAAGCAGCCGCGACTTCCGAAGGCCGTCTGGGTGGTCACCGAGCTCGTGGACGGTCGTTCCTTCAGCTGGTCCGCTCGGGGACCGGGGCTGGTGTCGTTCGCCGAGCACCGGGTCGAGCCCAGCGATGGCGCAAGCAGGGTCACGTTGCTCTTCTCCCAGGAGGGGCCCCTGGCCGGTCCGGTCAGCCTCGCCTTCGGGGCCATGGTGCGCCGATATGTCCGGATGGAGGCCGCCGGGCTGAAACGCCGCAGCGAGGAGTCGGCGACCGGCTGAGCCGTCCCGTTAGGCTGCCTGCGTGCGCGAGCTGGTCGTCTTCTCCGGCACCGCCCATCCCGACCTGTCCCGCCGGATCTGCTCGGGTCTCGGCGTCCCCCTGGACCCGGTCGACGTGACCCGGTTCAGCAACGACTGCCTCCAGGTCCAGCTCCGGGCCAACTGCCGACAGCGCGACGTGTACGTGATCCAGCCGCTGGTCCCTCCCACGCAGGAGCACCTGATGGAGCTGCTGCTGATGATCGACGCCGCCCGCGGCGCCTCGGCGGCGCAGGTCACTGCGGTCATCCCGCACTACGCGTACGCGCGGTCGGACAAGAAGG
The DNA here is from genome assembly GCA_036380775.1 of Actinomycetes bacterium. GTDB lineage: Bacteria > Actinomycetota > Actinomycetes > JACCUZ01 > JACCUZ01 > DASVED01. The sequence continues at coordinate 2,254 of DASVED010000303.1, read as the reverse complement.
ACGCCTCCCGCATCTCCTTCGGCGGACGCCTCGTCGCCGACATGATCGTCGCCGCCGGCGCCGACAAGGTGCTCACCATGACCCTCCACGCCCCTCAGGTGCACGGCTTCTTCTCCGTCCCGGTCGACCATCTCACCGCCATCGGCGAGCTGGCTGACCATTTCCGGGGCTACGCCGAGCTCGACAACACCGTCGTGGTCTCGCCCGACCTCGGCAACGCCAAGACCGCCACCCAGTTCGCCCGGCTGCTGGGGCTGCCGGTCGCCGCGGGCAGCAAACAACGGCTCGCCGACGACCGGGTGGTGATCGACGCGATCGTGGGCGACGTGGCGGGCCGGCGCGCCATCGTGCTCGACGACGAGATCGCCACCGGCGGGTCCATCGTCGAGCTGCTCGACCGCCTCGCTGTCGAGGGCTGCCGCGAGGCGGCGGTGGCGTGCACCCACGGGCTGTTCACCGGGAAGGCGCAGCAGCGGCTGAGCGCCCACCCCGCGATCACCGAGGTGGTCACCACCGACACGGTCCCCCCGCCGACGAGCTGGCCGGAGCTGCGGGTGCGATCCGTGGCCGGGCTGTTCGCCGAGGCGATCGGCCGCATCCATGAGGGCACCTCCGTCAGCAGCCTCTTCGACGGGGTCGATCCGACCCTCGGGCCACCGCAGGGCCGGCTCCCCTTCGACGAGCAGGCGATCGAGAGCGGGATCGGCGGCTGGGCCCCTCCGGGCTCGCTGACGCCGTGACCGGCGCCCTGCGACGGTCCGCGTGCGGTGCGGTGCCGGTCCGCGGGGGAGGTCGGCCGTACGCTCGTGTCCGTGGTGGACGCACCTCTGGGCATCTTCGACTCCGGGTTCGGCGGGTTGACCGTCGTGCGTGCCGTCCTCGACCAGCTGCCGCACGAGCCGGTGCTCTACCTGGGCGACACCGCCCGGCAGCCGTACGGTCCGCAGCCGCTCGCCGACGTCCGCGAGTTCGCCCTGGAGTGCCTGGACCACCTGGTCGCCCAAGGTGTCAAGGCGCTGGTGATCGCGTGCAACTCCGCCAGCGCCGCGGTGTTGCGAGATGCCCGACAGCGCTACGACGTGCCCGTGGTCGAAGTCATCCTCCCGGCGGTGCGCAGGGCGGTGGCGGCGACGCGCTCGGGACGGGTCGGTGTCATCTGCACCCGCGCGACCGCGGAGTCGATGGCCTACGACGACGCCTTCGCCGCTGCTCCACACATGGAGCTGCACACCCGGGCGTGTCCGCTGTTCGTGGACTTCGTGGAGCACGGGGTGACCGGCGGGCCCGAGCTGCTCGCGGCGGCGCACGACTACCTCGACCCGCTGGTCGAAGCGCGGGTCGACACCCTCGTGCTCGGATGCACCCATTACCCACTGCTTGCGGGGATGATCGCCTACGTGATGGGCGACGAGGTCACCCTGGTGTCGAGCGCCGACGAGACCGCGAAGGACGTCTACCGCGTGCTGGTCCGCGAGGGGCTCGGCCGCGACCCGCAGCTGCCGCCGCCCGTGCACCACTTCCTCACCACCGGCCGACCGTCCCAGTTCCGAGAGGTGGGGCGGCGCTTCCTCGGCCCGGAGCTCGAGGACGTGCACCAGTTCTCGTGGCTGGAGGCCGTCCGATGAGCGGCGTGGGAGTGCGCTCATGAGGCTGACCGTGGTCGGGTGCTCGGGGTCGTACCCGGGACCCGACTCGCCCGCGAGCTGCTACCTGGTGCAGGCCGACCACCGGGGCCGGACGTACTCGCTGGTCATGGACCTGGGCAACGGGGCGCTCGGTGCGCTGCAGCGCTACGTCGACCTGGCCGAGGTCGACGCGGTGGCACTCAGCCATCTGCACGTCGACCACTGCATCGACCTGACCTCGTACTACGTCGTGCGCACCTACCGCCCCGAGGGGCCGCTGCCCGCCCTGCCCGTGTATGCACCCGCGGGCGCCTCGGCGAGGGTCGCGGCTGCTTCGGGCTTCTCGGACTGCTCCGGCGTCGACAAGGTCTTCGACTTCCATGAGTGGGAGCCGGAGCACCCGATGCGGATGGGGCCGTTCACGGTGACCTCGACGCGCGTGTCGCATCCCGTGGATGCCTACGCGATGCGGATCGAGCAGGCCGGCAGGGCGCTGGTCTACTCCGGCGACTCCGGCCCGTCGTCGGCGCTGGTCGCCCTGGCCCGGAACGCCGATCTGTTCGTCTGCGAGGCCGCCTTCCTCGAGGGGGAGGACAACCCGCCCGACATGCACCTCACCGGCGGCGACG
>DASVED010000302.1:0-10426 GCA_036380775.1 Actinomycetes bacterium | reverse complement strand
ACGCTGCTCAGTCCCACGACACTCGCGACGGAGAGGTCGATCTCCCCGGTAACGATGACCAGCGTCATCGGCAGGGCGATCAGCAGGATGGGCGTCACATCGAGCAGGAGGTACGTGAGAGTCAACGGCCCGTCGAAGTTGGGCACGTTCGCCAGGGAGTAGACCACCACGACCACCAGCAGGCCGATGACTGCCGACTCCCTGGTCACCAGCAACCGCCGCCAGAGGGGCTGCGAGTAGTCGGCGTACGTCCGGCTCATGACTCGTCCCTCGCTTCGATCAGCTTCCGGGCCTGTCGTGCCGCCAGGACGCGGTCGAGAACGATGGCCGTGAGGATCAGTCCTCCGACGACCGCGCGCTGCCAGAAGTCCGGGATTCCGAGGATGGGCAGCGCCCTGTTGATGGTGACCAGGAGAATCGCGCCGATTGCCGCACCCCAGACGGTCCCGCTGCCGCCGAAGATGGCCACCCCGCCGATGACGACCGCGGCGACAGCCTGCAGCTCGATGCCGGTTCCAGCACCCGAGCTCACCGTGCCGTAGCGCGCGGCGAAAAGTACTCCGGCGAGGCCGGCGAGAGCTCCGCTGAGCACGAAGGCGGCGATGACCCGCCGCCGCACCGGGAGGCCGTACAGCACGGCGGCATCGGGGTCCGAGCCGATCGCGTAGAGCTCACGTCCACCCCGGTGTGCGTACAGGTAGTAGCCCACGATGGCCAGGACGGCCAGCGCGATCAGGGTCAGGACGGGTATGGAGAGGATGGACTTGGTGCCCAGCGCAAGGAAGTCCCGCGGCATGTCGCCAGCGTTGATCCGGTCGCTCCCCGCCCAGGTGAGGACGGCGCCCCGGTAGATGTACAGCGTGCCGAGTGTGATCACCAGCGCTGGGACCTTGGCCACCGCGACCAGCAGCCCGTTGACCAGGCCGAGAAGGCCACCCACCACGATCGCGGCTGCGATGACCGCGATGATCGGGATCCCGGAGACGTCGACGAAGAGACGGCCGGTGAGATAGGCGGTGAGACCCAGGATCGACCCGACCGAGAGGTCTACGTTGCGGGTGATGACCACGACGGCCTGCCCGACAGCCAGCAGCAGGAGGATCGCCGGAGTCAACAGGAGGTCGCGCCAGCTGTTCGCACTGAAGAGGAAGCTGGGCGTCTTGATCGTGGCCGCCGCCACGACGAGCAGCAGCACGACCAGGATGGACATCTCCCGGGAGCGCACCACGGTGTTGACGGCGCGCTGAAGGGGGCTCTGCCGGCTGGGCTCCACCAGGAGGGAGTGGTGTTCCTCCGTGCCGCCGGCCGGAGGCCCGGTATTAGTCGACACCCCGCTCATCGGGCCATCTCCAGGGACTGGGTTGCCGCCCGCATGATGCTCTCGGGAGTGGCCTCGTCGCGCGGGATGTCGGCGGTCAGCCGGCCCTCACTGACCACAAGCACCCGATCGGCCATGCCGAGAACCTCGGGGAGCTCGGACGAGATCATCAGAATCGCCAGCCCTTGCCCGGCCAGGTCCGAGAGGAGCCGGTGGACCTCCGCCTTGGTGCCGACGTCGATTCCCCGCGTCGGCTCGTCGATGATGAGCAGGCGGGGATCGGTGGCCAGCCACTTGGCGAGGACCACCTTCTGCTGGTTTCCGCCGCTCATCGTGGCGGCGCTCATGTCCAGCGCGTTGGTCTTGACCGCGAGCTTCCCGGCCCACGGGCCGGCCGCTCTGCTCTCAGCGCCCTGGGTGAGGATCCCGGCTCTGGCGAGACCACCGCGGATCACTCCGGCGACGTTGCGAGCCACCGATGCCTGGGTCACCAGACCCTGCTTGCGCCGGTCCTCCGGGACGAAGCCCATCCCTGCCTTGATGGAGGCGGTCGGGCTGTGCGGAGGGACCACGGCACCACCGAGCACGACGGTGCCGGCGTTGTACTTGTCGACGCCGAAGACCGCTCGGGCGATCTCGCTGCGGCCCGCGCCGACGAGCCCGGCCAAGGCCACGATCTCCCCCGCGCGCACCGTGAAGCTGATGTCGTGGAAGACGCCGGTACGGTCGAGCCCGTCGACCGTGAGCACCGTGTCGCCGAGCTCGGCCGGTGTCTTGGGGAAGAGTTCCCCCACCTCTCGACCGACCATGAGGGAGACGATGTCGTCGGCGTTGGTCTCGGCGACCGGTCGCGTGGCGATGTACTCGCCGTCGCGCAGAACGGTGACGGTGTCGCAGAGGTCGAAGACCTCGTCGAAACGGTGGGAGATGAAGATCAGGGCACGGCCCTGGTCGCGGAGACTGCGCGCAACGGCGAAGAGTCGCTCGACCTCCACACCGCTCAGTGCCGCGGTGGGCTCGTCCATGATGAGCACCCGGGCGTCCAAGGAGATCGCCTTGGCGATCTCCATGATCTGCTGGTCTGCGATGGACAACCCCAGCGCGGGGCGCCTGGGGTCGATGTGGACACCGAGCCGCGTGAACAGCTCCTCCGCCTCGGCATACATGCGGGCCCGGTCGACGCGGCGGCCTGAGGCGAGCGGCTGCCGCCCCATGAAGATGTTCTCGGTGACCGACAGGTCCGGGAAGAGGGTGGGCTCCTGGTAGATCACCGCGACCCCGGCAGCCTTGGCCTCGGCCGTCGACCCGAAGTCGACTGGCGCACCGTCGAGGAGCATCTCGCCGGCGTCCCGGCGCTGCACGCCGGCGACGATCTTCACGAGGGTCGACTTGCCGGCACCGTTCTCCCCCACCAGGGCGTGGATCGAGCCGGCCTCCACGCGGATGCTGCCGGAACGCAGCGCCAGCACGGGGCCGAAGGCCTTCGCGACGCCACGCAGCTCCAGCACTGCGGCGCCCTGCGCGGGCTCAGCTGCCATGCCAGGCCTCCTCGGCGCGGAAGTGGGTGGGTCCGATCGCGTGGACTCGCGATCATCAATGAATCGTTTCATGCGAGCAACCGGAACAGTAGGACCCGCGGAAACGGCGCGTCAAGGGTTTCGCCGCGATTTCTTGGCGGTGAACGCACGGTCTCCGCCTCTCGGGGTTGACACGATTCAGTAACGAGGTCACGGTTAGGCTGGTTCGCCGCGGTGATGCGGACGTGCGTCCTGGCAGGAGGGAGCGTGGTGACCGTTCAGGCCACCAGCATCCGCGACGTCGCGGCACTGGCGGGTGTATCGGTGGGCACGGTCTCCAACGTGCTGAACCGCCCGGCAATGGTCGCTCCGGTGACCCGGGACAAGGTGACGGACGCGATCGCGCAGCTCGGTTTCGTACGCAACGAATCCGCGCGACAGCTGCGGGCCGGCCGGAGCCGGACCATCGGACTGGTCGTGCTCGATGTCGCGAACCCGTTCTTCACCGACGTCGCGCGAGGCGCCGAGGAGATCGCTGACGCCAAGGACACGATGGTCCTGCTCTGCAACACCGGCGAGGACCCGCGGCGCGAGCTCCGGCACCTCGAGATGCTCGAGCAGCAGCGGGTGCTGGGCGTCCTCATCACACCGGTGGACACGAAGAACCAGCGGATCGAAGCCATGATGAGGCGTGGGATGCCGGTCGTGCTGGTGGACCGACGCTCGAACCGGCGCAATCGCTGTTCGGTGGGCGTCGACGACGTGCTCGGCGGCCGGCTCGCCACGAGCCACCTCCTCGACATGGGCCACCGAAGGATCGCCTTCGTCGGCGGGCCAACGACTCTGCAGCAGGTCGCCGAGCGCAGGGAGGGAGCTGCCCAAGCGCTACATGGGCGCGCCGGGAGCCTGCTGACGATCGAGACGCCGAGTCTCAGCATCAGCACTGGACGAAAGGCGGCAGAACAGATCGCGAAGTTGTCCGCGACCAAGCGTCCGACTGCCGTCTTCTGCGCCAACGACCTCCTCGCACTTGGTGTCCTCCAGGAGCTGACTCGACACGGCCTGCGGGTTCCCCAGGACATTGCATTGGTCGGTTACGACGACATCGACTTCGCCGCCGCAGCGGTCGTCCCCCTCTCATCGGTCCGTCAGCCGCGCGAGCAGCTCGGCCGCACCGCGGCTGACCTGTTGCTCGAGGAGGTCAACGATCCTCAGCGGCACAAGCATCGTCAGGTGGTTTTCGAGCCGGAGCTGGTGGTGCGCGAGTCCAGCTCTCTGCGACGGAGCGGGCTGCGCGGCTCGACCGGAACAGCACCTCGTCGCGGCGCCGCAGCCGCTGTCTCGCTGGCGGACTGACGGTGCGGATCGCGCTGTTCGTGACCTGTCTCGCCGACGGGCTGTTTCCGCAGGTCGGGCAGGCGACTGTGTCGTTGCTGGAGAGGTTGGGACACCAGGTCGTCTTCCCGGGCCGCCAGACCTGCTGCGGGCAGATGCACACGAACACCGGTTACCAGCGTGAGGCGTTGCCGCTCGTGCGCCACCACGTCGAGGTCTTCGAGCCGTACGACGTCATCGTGGCCCCGTCGGGTTCCTGCGTGGCCTCCGTCCGCCACCAACACGGGATGGTCGCCCGCCGTGCCGGCGACGAGTCGCTCGCCGGCCGGGCCGACGCGGTGGCCTCACGAACGTACGAGCTGTCGGAGCTTCTCGTCGACGTCCTCGGGGTCGAGGACGTCGGCGCGCACTTCCCGCACCGTGTCACCTACCACCCGACGTGCCACTCGCTGCGGCTACTGAGGGTGGACGACAAGCCGTTGCGACTGCTGCGCAAGGTTCGAGGAATGGATCTCGTCGAGCTGCCGGACGCGGATCAGTGCTGTGGGTTCGGCGGGACCTTCGCGGTGAAGAATGCCGACACGTCGACGGCGATGCTCGCCGACAAGATGCGGCACGTCCTGGGCACCGGCGCCGAGGCGGTGACCGCCGGCGACGCCTCGTGTCTGATGCACATCGGCGGCGGGCTATCCCGGTTGCGCACCGGCACCCGCACGCTGCACCTGGCTGAAATCCTCGCGGCGACGGATGACGCCGAGGGGGTGGTCCTTTGAGCACCTTCCTCGGCATGCCGGTACACGCGCCCCGCGGTGTCGGTCAGCTGCGCACCGAGGTGCCGTTTCCTGAGGCCGCCCGCGTCGCGCTGGCCGACACCCAGCTGCGCCGCAACATCGGCCACGCCACGCAGACCATCCGAGCCAAGCGCGCCGCGGTCGTCGGTGAGGTGCCCGACTGGGAGGAGCTGCGCGTCGCCGGCCAGCAGGTGAAGGCCGCCACGATGGCCCGCCTCGACGAGCACCTCGAGCGGTTGGAGCGCGAGGTGACATCGCGCGGCGGTGTCGTGCACTGGGCCCGCGACGCCAACGAGGCGAACGACATCGTGACCCGGCTGGTGCAAGAGACCGGCGAGACCGAGGTCGTGAAGGTCAAGTCGATGGTGACCCAGGAGATCGGGCTCAACGAGGCGCTGGCTGATTCCGGGATCACGGCGTACGAGACGGACCTGGCCGAGCTGATCGTGCAGCTCGGGCACGACAAGCCCTCCCACATCCTGGTGCCCGCAATCCACCGCAACCGGACCGAGATCCGCGAGATCTTCCTGCGCGAGATGGCCGGCGTCGACCGTGACCTGACCGATGAGCCACGGCTGCTGGCGATGGCTGCCCGCTCCTACCTGCGCAAGAAGTTCCTGACCTCCAAGGTCGGTATCAGCGGCGCCAACTTCGCGGTCGCCGAGACAGGAACGCTGCTCGTCGTCGAGTCCGAGGGCAACGGGCGGATGTGCCTGACCTTGCCCGAGACGCTGATCACCGTGATGGGCATCGAGAAGCTGGTGCCTACGTGGCGGGACCTCGAGGTCTTCCTGCAGCTGCTCCCCCGCTCCTCGACGGGCGAGCGGATGAACCCGTACACCTCGGCCTGGACCGGGGTCCACTCCCAGGACGGCATCGCCGACGGTCCGCAGAACGTTCACCTGGTGCTGCTCGACAACGGCAGGACGGCAGCCCTCGCCGATGAGGTTGGCCGCGACGTGTTGCACTGCATCAAGTGCAGTGCCTGCATGAACGTCTGTCCCGTGTACGAGCGAACCGGTGGCCACGCCTACGGCTCGGTCTACCCGGGGCCCATCGGAGCAGTGCTCTCGCCCCAGCTCACCGGCGTCGAGGACAACGCGTCGCTGCCCTACGCCTCGTCGCTCTGCGGAGCGTGCTTCGACGCCTGCCCGGTGCGCATCGACATCCCCGCGCTGCTGGTGCACCTGCGCGCGAAGCACGTCGAGGAACGACGGGCCGCCTCCCGCGTCCCGACCGCCGAGGCCCTGTCGATGGCCGCTGCGTCGTGGGTGATGTCCGACCCGGTGCGGTTCGCCCGGGCAGAGAAGGCCAGCCGCGCCGGCAGGCTGCTGGCCCGCGACGGACGTCTGCGATCCCTGCCCCCGCCGCTGTCCGGCTGGACATCGAGCCGAGACGTCCCCGCGCCCCCGCCCGAGACCTTCCGTGAGTGGTGGGCCCGCACGCGGGGGCCGGCGTCGTGAGCACCGCTCGCGACGAGGTGCTGCGTCGGGTCCGCGCCGCGAACGCCGGCGCCCAAGAGCGCGGAACCGAGCGCTCCTACCGTACGTCCGGAGAGAACTCCGCCGGGTCACCCGCCGTTGTCGACCTGCTCGAGGACCGGCTGGTCGACTACAAGGCGACGGTGCGCCGCTGCGTCGAGGCCGACCTGCGCAGCACAGTGGCGGACGCGCTGTCCGCCGCGACCGAGGACGGAGGGCGCGTCGTCGTCCCCCCAGGGCTGCCGGAGGCATGGGCGCCCACCGGCATCCACGACGACGGGACACTGACGCCCGCGGACCTGGATCAGTTCGCCGCGGTGGTCACCGCCTGCACCGTGGCATGCGCCGAGACCGGAACCATCGCGCTCGACGGGTCGGCCGACCAGGGCAGGCGGGCGATCACCCTGGTGCCCGACGTCCACGTCTGCGTCGTGCGTGCCGACCAGGTGGTCGAGACCGTCCCCGAGATGCTCGCGCGCGTGGAAGCCACCCGGCCGGTGACGTTCGTCAGCGGGCCGTCTGCGACCAGCGACATCGAGCTCGACCGGGTCGAGGGCGTGCACGGGCCGCGCACCCTGGTGGTCGTCATCGTCACCACCACCTGATTCGTCAGGTGGGCTCTCGTTGACCTCCCACGGGCGTGGCCGATTCTGGCCGATTCCGGACATAGGGCTAGCCGGGACGGGAAATGGGCGATAACGTCCGTGAAACGTTCCAAACCCGCGGAAGGTCCCCTCGTGGCTGCTGTGCCCCGCTCCCTCACCGTCGCCGCCCTTGTTACCGGCCTGGCGCTCACGTCCCTGGCGGTCGGCCCGCACAACACGCCGCTCGCGGCGGCGGCTGAGGCCTCGGGCACACCCACCGTCAGCCACCTCCGGACCAACGCGCTCACCGAACCGATCGGCATCAGCGCCGAGACCCCGAGACTGAGCTGGCAGCAGAGCCGCGACTCCCGCGGCCTGCGCCAGGAGGCCTACCAGGTGCGGGTCGCGTCATCGGTCGCCGGCCTGACCTCCCCGGACGTCTGGGACAGCGGCAAGGTGGCATCCAGTCGGTCGCAGGACGTGGCGTACGGCGGCCCCGCTCTCACGTCGCACTCGGCCTACCACTGGGCCGTCCGGGTGTGGGACGAGAAGGGCACAGCCTCGGCCTGGAGCGAGCCGACGAGCTTCGAGACGGGCCTCTTGGCCGCGTCCGACTGGAGCGCCGACTGGGTAGGTGCCCCGGTGGACTCGATCGGGCCCGAGTGGAGCGACTACACGATCGAGTTCACCGCGTCCGACATCAGCGGCGCGCTCGGCGTGTACTTCCGGGGCCGCGACACGGAGCACGCCTACATGTGGCAGATCAGCCAGGCCGAGAGGTCGCTGCGCCCGCACGTGAAGAACAACGGCTACAGCGTGCTGTCCTCCACCGCGTTCCCCACGGGGTTCAACTTCGCAGCCACTCACCGTTACGCCGTCACCGTCGACGGGACGACGATCTCGACGACCGTCGACGGCACCCTGCTCGACGAACGGACCGACAGCACCCACACGGCTCCCGGCATCGTGGGCTTCCGGACTAACGGGGCCGAGACCGGTCTGGTCCACGACGTCACGGTGACCTCCGAGGACGGCAGCGTGCTGGTTGACACCGACTTCCCCGACGGGGACCGCACGTTCACGGCCGGCACCGTCACCGACGGCGGGCTGCTGCTGAACGCGTCCGGCGGCGAGTCCTGGCTCGCGGTCGGCGACGAGGTCCCGCTGCTCCGCGACGACTTCACCCTCGAGGACAAGCCGGTTGCGAGCGCCCGCGTCTACGCGGCCGCTCAGGGTCTCTACGAGCTCCAGATGAACGGCGAGGAAGTCGGCGACCAGGAGCTCGCTCCCGGCTGGACCGACTACCGAAAGCGCATCCAGTACCAGACGTACGACGTGACCGACCTGCTCCAGCCCGGTGCCAACGCCTGGGGAGCCGAGGTCGCCGACGGCTGGTTCGCCGGCAAGGTCGCGATGTTCGGCGACCACATCTACGGGAACCGCACCGCCGTCGTCGCGCAGCTTCGGGTGAAATACGCCGACGGCTCGGTGCAGGTGGTCGGGACTGACGGCACCTGGCGCACCACCCCGGGCGCGACTACCTCGGCGGACTTGCTCGATGGCGAGGCCTATGACGCTCGTCGTGCAGCGGCGATCGGGGACTGGTCGCAGCCGGGCTACACCGCCGGCTCCTGGAAGGCGGTCGACGTGCTTCCCTCCGCCACCAACCTGCTGGAGCCGCAGGACGACCAGCCCGTGCGAGTGACGCAGGAGCTCGACTCGGAGCCCCTTCCGTCGCCCGACGCCGACACCCACCTCTACGACCTCGGCCAGAACATGGTCGGGCACGCCCGCGTCACCCTCACCGGCTCGCCCGGCCAGACCGTGCGTCTCCGCTTCGCCGAGGTGCTCAACCGGGACGGGTCGATCTACACCGCCAACCTGCGTGGCGCCAGGGCCACCGACTACTACACCTTCGCCACTAACCAGCCCGAGACCTACGAGCCCTCCTTCACCTTCCACGGGTTCCGCTACGTCGAGATCACGGGGCTGGACTCGGCTCCCGCCGCCGATGCCGTCACCGGCGTCGTGCTCGGGACAGACGGCGACCTGGTCAGCGACCTGCAGACCTCGTCACGGCTGGTGAACCAGCTGCACAGCAACATCGTGTGGGGCCAGCGCGGCAACTTCCTCTCCGTACCGACTGACACCCCTGCCCGTGACGAGCGGATGGGCTGGACCGGCGACATCAATGTCTTCTCCCGGACCGCCGTCTACAACATGGACTCGCGGGCCTTCCTCAACAAGTGGATGCAGGACCTCCGCGACACCCAGCGCGCCGACGGCGCCTACCCGGGGGTGGCCCCGGTGATCCCGGGCCGCTTCGACGGAGGCTACGGCCCGGCCGGCTGGGCCGACGCCGGAGTGCACGTCCCCTGGACGGTCTGGCAGGCGTACGACGACACCCGCATCATCCGCGACAACTACGAGGCCATGAAGAAGTTCGTCGGCTACCTCGAAGGTACGTCGACCAACGGGATCCGCAACGTGGGTGGCTACAACGACTGGCTGAACCTCGACGACCCGACGCCGGTCGACGTGATCGACACTGCCTTCGTCGCGAAGAGCACGCGTGAGCTCTCCCAGATGGCGGCCGCGATCGGCAACGAGGCGGATGCCGAGACCTATCGCGACCGCTTCGAGGCGATCCGTGAGGCATACCAGGACGCGTTCATCTCCGCGGACGGCACGGTCAAGGGGGACAGCCAGACCGGCTACATCCTCACGATCACCAACGACCTCGTGCCGGACGGCATGAAGGCGGCGCTGGCCCAGCAGTTCGTGCAGACGATCGAGCGACGTGGCTGGCACCTGTCCACCGGATTCCTCGGCGTCGACGGGCTGCTGCCAGCTCTGTCTGCGGTGGACCGCACGGACGTCGCCTACCGGCTGCTCCAGAACGAGGACTACCCGTCCTGGGGCTATGAGATCGGCAAGGGCGCGACCACCATCTGGGAGCGCTGGAACTCGATCATGCCCGACGGCAGCTTCGGCCCCATCGAGATGAACTCGTTCAACCACTACGCCTACGGCGCAGTCGGGGAGTGGATGTACCGCACGATGGCCGGCGTGTCGGCGCAGGAGCCCGGCTACAAGCAGATCCTGATTGCCCCCGAGCCCGGCCAGGGCATCGACTCGAGCGCCTTCAGCCACGAGACCCCCTACGGCACGGTGCGGTCGAGCTGGACGGCCGGAGCCGAGGGCCTGAAGCTCGACGTCACGGTCCCGGGCAACACCACCGCCACGGTCCGGATCCCGGCGCCGAGCCGCTGGGCGGTCGTGGAAGGCGGTCGTCCGGCCGCCTCGGCTGACGGGGTACGGTTCGTCCGCATGGACGGTGACGTCGCGGTCCTCGAGGTCGGCTCGGGCAGCTACTCGTTCGCGATCGACAACGTGCTCG
>DASVED010000301.1:0-9484 GCA_036380775.1 Actinomycetes bacterium | reverse complement strand
ATCGCGAAGTCCGCGGCCCAGCCGTAGCGGGCGGGACTCTCACCGAGCCGGTCCAGGCTGCTGGAGAAGGTGGCCACGGCGACGACACCGCAGATCCCGAGCACGGCCACGGCCAGGGTGGCGCGCACCGGCACCGCGCCGGTGGAGCCGCCGGCCGGTCCGGACCGCCCGCCCCGCAGCGCGAAGGTCATGCCGGCCAGCGCGGGTGCCCGCCGGCCGAGCAGCGACAGCCCGACCGGCGGCCGGGCGGCAGTCGCGCGGGTCCGCTCCGGCCGGATCACCCGCGCCGCCGTGATCGCGGCCAGCGCGAGGAAGACGAGGGCGGTGAGCAGCGCACCGGTGCCGACGACGAGCGGATCCGGCAGCCAACCGGGCTCGGGCTCGTAGGCGCGCAGCGGTCCCAGCGGCTCGACCCGGCCGGCGAGCAGCACCCCGCCCGCCGTGAGCGCCGCGGCAACACCCGCACCCAGGACGGCAGGCGCCAGGCGGGCGAGCACCCGCTCCGAGCGGGTCAGCCCCAGCGCCGCCTCGATCTGCTGGTCGGTCGCGCCGGCCGCGTGGTGGCGGGCCAGGCCCTGAGCCAGCGCGAGCAGGCCACCGAGGACGGCCAGCCCGACGAAGACCACCTGACCGGCGACGAGGGTCGAGATCGCCGCGGTGACCTCCGGGTCGGTCTGCGACGTGGGGTACGTCGACTCCAGCGTCCCGAACTCCTCGCCGGCCGGGCCGACCGGGCCGCTCGCCCGGAGGCGGGCCAGCCGGCGCTCGAAGGACGGCACGCCGGCCGGGCCGTCGGCCAGCCGGACCAGCACGTTCTCGCCGATCTGGCTCTGCGGCTGGGCCGCCGCCAGGGCCGGGGTCCCGATGACCGGCCCGAGGCCGCCGCCGACCCACGCCCGGGCGACCCGTGCGATGCCGACGACGGTGAGGTCGACCTGGGGCCCGTCCGGCTCACCGAACCCGGTGTCGAACTGGGTGACCTCCTCCGGGGTGAGCAGCTTGAGCGGCAGCGGGTCGCCGACGCGCAGGCCCAGGTCGTCCGCCAGGATCGAGGGCACGAGCACCTCGTCCGCCGCGTCGTCGCGCGGTGCCCGCCCGTCGATCACGACCGGGGTGAACAGGTCGGCCGGTCGCGGCGGCCCGCTCGAGACACTGATGTAGGTCACCGGGGCCCCGACGAGCTGCCCGATCACCTGACGGGACCGCCACGACCGGGTCACGCCGGGGAAGTCGGCGATCTCCCCGACGTCGACGCCCTCGGAGAACACGATCACGCGCGCGTCGTCGAGGTGGGTGGCGGCGACCAGCCGGTCGTACGCCGTGGCAGTGCGCCGGGCGACGCCGGTCGCCCCGGCCACGACCGAGCCGACCAGACCGGCGAGCACGCCCAGGACGAGCAGCGAGACCCACCGCCGGCGCAGCTCGCTGCGGGCCACTGCCCGTACGGCGTCGCCGCTCACGGCGCGCCACCGCTCAGCGGGACTCGCAGGTGCAGCCGGGTGCCCTGTCCCGGCGTGGACTCCCAGCGCAGCTGCCCGCCGACCGCACCGAGCCGGTCGGTCATGTTCTGCAGGCCCTGCCCGCCTTCGGCCGTCGTGGGGTCGAAGCCCGGCCCGTCGTCGGACACCTCCAGCGCCAGCTCGCCGGGCGACTCGGTCAGCCGCACCTCGGTCGCCGCGCCGGGCGCGTGCTTGGCGACGTTCTGCAGCGCCTCCAGGACGCAGAAGTAGACCGCTGCCTCCACCTCGGCGTCTGCGCGGCCGACGCCGTGGGCCGAGACGGTCACCGGAGCCGGGCTGCGCTGGGCGGCCGCCCGCAGCGCGTCGGGCAGGCCGGCCTGGCGCAGCAACGGCGGGTAGATCCCGTGCGCGAGGTCACGCACCTCGGCGATGGTGGCGCGCACGTCGCCGCTCATCTCGCCCAGCAGCTCGGCGACCGAGGAACGGTCCTCCGACTCGTCGGCCAGCAGCTGGCGGGCCAGGCCGAGGTTCACCGCGAGCGCCGCGAGGTGCTGCTGTGCCCCGTCGTGGATGTCGCGCTCGATGCGGCGGCGTTCCGCGTCGGCAGCGGAGACCAGCCGCAGCCGCGACGCGCGCAGCTCGGCGTTGGTCCGCCGGAGGTCGTCGAGGCTCGCCTGCAGCGCTGCGTCGAGCGCCCGGTTGTGCAGGACCACCCCGAGCCGCCGGCTCACCTCGCCCAACGTGCGCTCGTCGTCGGACCGGATCCGCTCGCCCTCCCGGGGCTGCTCCACGACGAGGGCACCCAGCAGGTCGCTGCCGTAGCCGACCGGCGCGACCCGCACCTGGGCGTCGCCTCGCCCGACGAGCAGCTGCGGCAGCCACAGCGCGAGCCACGCCTCTCCGGCGACCCCGGCGCGCGCCAGGGTGGTGGCGTCCTCGGCGCCGAGCGCGGTGGTGGCGCCCGCCCGGTGCGGGACCGAGAGCAGCCGGGTCAACCCCTGGCCGTCGCCGGTCCACATCTCGACGCTGTGCACGCCCAGCGACGCCCGCAGCGACTCGGCGAGCTGGCGCAGCAGCTCCTCGAGCGGTGTCTCGTGGGTCCGGCGATCACCGAACGCCTCCAGCACCGCCTCCGGCGAGCGCCGCAGTCCGGTCGTCGATCGCCGCGTCGCCGAGGTGATCGCACGGCGCAGCGGGGCGAAGCAGAGCGCCGCCGCAGCAAGGCCCAGGACCGCCGGGAGCACGACCGCCCGCTCGTCGGCGTGCGGCAGCCGGCCCAGCACCAGCACGACGACCACCAGCCCCAGCAGCACAGCGGCTCCGAGCCCGGCCAGCGCCGCGGCAGCGGCGAGGACACGGCTCGCGTCCCGGCGTACGCGGGTGAGGCCCCCGGCCAGCGCACCCACGAGCAGCAGCGCGAGCACCGCCGCGACGACGAACCATGCCGCCGGCCGACCGGCGCCGAGCAGCCGCATCGACACCGACGTCGCAGCGACTGTCAGCGCGAGCAGGCCGGCGGCGACGACCAGCTGCACCCGCTGGCGCGTGACCGCCGAGGTCTGGGCGCCCAGGGAGAAGGTCACGTGCCGGACACCGCCAGCCGGTCGCCTGCTGCGTCGTCCGTAACCACCCCGTCGCGCAGGTGCACGATCCGCGATGCTCCGGCCGCGACGTCCGGGTTGTGGGTGACCATCAGGATGCTCTGGCCGCGTTCGTGCAGCCGGCGGAAGAGCGCGAGGACCTCCTCGGCGCCGTCGCTGTCCAGTGCACCAGTGGGCTCGTCGGCGAGCAGCAGGGTCGGGGAGTTGGCCAGGGCGCGGGCGATCGCCAGCCGCTGCCGCTGGCCGCCGGACAGCGTCGTCGGCGAGCCGGTGCCCTTGTCCAGCAGGCCCAGCAGGTCGAGCAGCTCCTGGGCCCGTGCGTCCGCGTCCCGCCGGGACGCTCCGGCCACCATCGCGGCGAGGCTGACGTTCTCGGCGACGCTCATCCCCTCGAGCAGGTGGAAGAACTGGAACACCAGCCCGATGTGGCGGCGGCGCGCCTTGGACAGCCGGCTCTCCGAGAGCGTCGTGAGCTCGTCGCCGGCCAGCCGCACCGACCCCTCGTCCGGCCGGTCCAGCCCGGCCGCCAGGTGCAGGAGGGTCGACTTGCCGCAGCCGGACGGGCCCATCAGCGCGACGAACTCGCCCGTCCCGACGGTGAGGTCCACCCCGCGCAGGGCCCGGACCGGCGCGGTCTCGGCCTCGTACGTCCGGCGGACCCCGGCCAGCTGCAGCGCCGGGATGCTCTCCCGCGGACCGGTGCTCGCGTCGCTCACGATGCGGCAGCCTAGGTCGGCCGGTCGCCCGGGTCGGTGACCTTCCCCGGATTCCGGCCCCAGTCGCTCGCTCGTCACCGGGCCCGGTCGGGTCGGCCGGCTTCGCGATCTGACCCAGGCACACAAGTGGTGCTGGTGAGTCTCACGGGGTGAGCAGAACGTCACGGCACGCATCGCGGACCCCTGTTGTGTCGGGGAGTCAGCGGCCGCGGTTCGGCGCATCGCCGTGACTAGAGGCGTACGACGTCGACGTCGATCTCGAGGCGCAGGACCCGGGGCACCAGCTTGCCGACACCCGGTACGTCGAACCGGATGCCGAACGCCTCGCGGTCGATCGAGCCGGCCGCCCGGACGAGCATCCGGTCGGCGTGCCGGCCCACGTCGTAGCTCGCGGTGAGGGACACCGTGCGCGTGACCCCCCGCAGCGTGAGGGTGCCGTCGATCACCGCGCCGTCCTCGGTCCAGCTCACCCCGGTGCTGCGGTAGACCGCCGCCGGGAAGTGCGCCGCGTCGAAGGGGTCGAACGTCGAGATGACTTCGTCGTACGCACGGCAGCCGGTCGTCAGCGACGTGACGTCGACCTCCACGCGTACCGAGTGCTCGGTCCCCACCTCGACCGTGCCGCTGACCTCGGCGAAGCGCGCGCTGATGGTCGGCGCCAGGAACGAGGACCGGCCGGCGAAGGCGACGACCGCCCGGGCCGGGTCGATCAGCCAGGTTCCCTCGGGCGGCGCGTCCGGACGGCCGGTGCCGGGCCGGGTGGCGGTGGCCGTCGCAGCCATGGCGCGCCCCTTCGGGTCCGGGCAGGGTGGGCTCCCTGCGTCTGCGTCCAGACTCGTCGGGTAAGAAGCGCGTGACGATCGTGCTGACCGGCCGATCCGTGGTGTGGCTGGCACCACCCACCGCCCGGCGCACCCGCGAACGCTGGACGTGGTGAGGAGGCTGAGGCCGGTGCCTGTCGCCGCCGCGCGGTCGGTCGTGCGGACCCTGCTGACCGGCGACCCGGACGGCGCGGCCCCCTGGGTGCGCGCGATCGGCGACCCGGGCGACGACGGCTGGTTCGGCCCCGGGTCGACCATCTGGGCGGTGCACGCGGACGCGGCCACGCTCGTCGGAGGAGTCCGTGCCCTGCTGGTCCAGGCGATGCACCCGACGGTTCTGGCCGGCTTCGATCAGCACTCGGGCTACCGCGAGGACCCGGAGAGCCGGCTGCAGCGGACGGCCGCGTTCGTCACCGTCACCACCTTCGGCACCTCCGCGCAGGCCGAGCAGGCATGCGAGCGGGTGAGACGGGCGCACGCGCCGGTCCGCGGCCGGACGCCCGAGGGCCAGGCGTACGACGCCGGCGACCCCGACCTGCTCGGCTGGGTGCACCTGGCCCTGACCGACTCGCTGGCTGAGTCGGTTCGGCGACTGGGGCGCACCGCCTTCGACCTCGACAGCTACCTCGCCGACATGGCCGTCGTCGGAGAGCGGCTCGGCGCCGCGCATGTGCCGCACGACCGGGCCGGGCTGGCCGCCGCCTGGGACCACTACCTGCCGCAGCTCGCCGTCACGCCCGCCACGGAGGACGCCCACCGGTTCCTGCTCGACCCGCCGCTTCCGCCGCGGGTGCGCGGTCCCTACCGTGTGGTTGCCGCGGCGGCGGTCGCCACTCTCCCGCCGGCGTTGCGCCCGCTGCTGGCCGCGCGCCCGCTGCTGCCGGACCCGGCCGCCCGGCTGGTCGGCCGGGCCGCGACCCGGCTGCTGTCCGCAGTTCTCGGGCCCAGCCCCGCGGCCGCCGCCGCCCACCGCCGCGTCGCAGGACCCGCGTGACCGCCTGACCCACAGGGCCTGCGGGACCTAGGTCATGCCGACGCATGCTTCCCGGCCCTGGCCGCTGCTGCGTCCTCTCGCCAACCTGGGAGCGAGGAGGCAGTGATGCCGCGAGCGCTGGTCGTGTACGAGTCGATGTTCGGCAACACCGAGAAGGTGGCGCGTGCTGTCGCCGCGGGGCTGTCCGAACGGGTCACGGTGGAGGTCAGGCGCGCCGGGCCCGACACCGTGGTCGATGAGGACGTCGAGCTGCTCGTGGTGGGCGGTCCCACCCACGCGTTCGGCCTCACCCGACCCCGTACTCGAGTGTCGGCCGGCCAGCAGGGCGCCCCGGCCGCCGTCGCTGACGGCCCCGGGATCCGCGAGTGGCTCAGCGAGCTCCCGCCGACGACCTGCGCGGTGGCGACGTTCGACACCCGGATCCGCAAGACGGGGGTGCCCGGATCGGCAGCCTGTGGCGCGGAGCGCCGGCTCGGTCGCGGTGGTGCACGGATCCTGGCGCCAGCCACGAGCTTCTGGGTGGGATCGACCGACGGGCCGCTGCTCGTCGGCGAGGAGGACCGGGCCCGTCGGTGGGGTCGGCAGCTCGCAGCGCTGCTGACCGTGCGTCACGGCGTCCGGCGCTGAGCCGGGTGGTCATGCGAAGGGAAGCTGCCAGGATCCGACGGCCACGGACACGGCTGTCGCCAGCACGACGGCGGCGAGCGTGGCGGCCAGCAGCAGCCAGTCGCCGCGGCGCATCGGCTGCGGCCGGGCCACCGTCCGCTCGACGCCGGTCGCCCCGAAACCCCGCGCCTCCATCGCCTGCGCCAGTCGCACCCCGCGACGCACGGCGGCCACCAGCACCGAGAACACCTGCCCGGCGAACGCCCGCAGGTGAGCAACCGGTGACCGGCCCGCGTCCAGGCCCCGGGCCCGGCGGGCCCGGCCGATCATCTGCCAGTCGGCGGACAGCAGGGGCAGCAGCCGCAGAGCGGCCAGCGCGCCGTAGGCGAACCGGGCCGGGACGTGCCAGCGCTGTACCAGTGCGTCGGCGAGGTCCATCGGGTCGGTCGCGGCCAGCACCACGATGCCCGGCAGGGTCAGCGCGAGCAGCCGCAAGGCCACGGCCGCCGCCGACTCCAGCCCGCCGCTGGTGACCTCGACCGGGCCGAGATCGAGCAGCACGTCGCCACGGTCGATCGCGACGACGTTGGCGACGCAGACGCCGGCGATGCTCAGCAGCAGCGGCCACGACCGGCGCAGCAGCGTGCCGAGCCGCACCCCGGCGAACGGGAACGCCAGCACCTCGATCAGGAGCAGCACCGCCGGGGTGACAGCGTCCAGCGACAGCAGCATGCCGACGGTGATGATGCCGACGGCTGCGAGCTTCGCGACCGGGTTGCGCCGTGCCAGCGCGGCGTCCGGGTCCGGCGCCAGCGGCACGAGCAGGCTCACTGCTTCCCCCTCGCCGTGCCCTCATCATCACTCCCCCGTTGATCATGCAGCTGTGGTTGATCGACAACCACAGCTGCATGATCAACGCGGGTGGTGGGGGGTATGCGGTCAAGGTCTAGGCGCTGGTCGGCGACTGCTTTGACCAGGTCGGTGTCGTGGGTGACCATCACCAGGGCGCAGCCGTCGTCGCGCAGGTCGGCGAGCAGCCCGGCCAGCGCCGCCCAGGTCAGCGCGTCCTGCCCGAACGTCGGCTCGTCCGCGACGACCACCCGGGGCGCGGTCGCGATGGCGGTCGCCACCGAGAGCCGACGCTTCTCCCCGCCCGAGAGCGTGAACGGGTTGGCTGCAGCCAGCGCGGTCAGTCCGAGCTGCTCCAGCAGCTCGTCGGCACGCCGAACGGCTGCCGTCTCGTCCGCACCAGTCCGCCGCGGCCCGACCATCAGCTCGGCGCGCACCGTCGACGCGACGAACTGGTGCTCCGGGTCCTGGAAGACCGTCCCGACCCGGGCGACTAGGTCGCGGCCCGGCCACCGCCACATGGGCCGCGGCGGCTCGGGTGGGTCCAGTGCCGGCTGGGCGACCACCTCGCCCGCGGTCGGCCGGAGCAGCCCGGCCAGGCACAGCGCGAGCGTCGACTTCCCGGACCCGTTGGCACCGGTCAGCGCCAGGGCCTCGCCGGCGCGCAGGGTCACGTCGGTGGGACGCAGTGCGTCGACGTCCGCGGCCGGGTAGCGGAAGGTCGCCGCCTCGGCGCGCACCAGGCCGGGTCCGGGGGCGGCCACAGCACCACGACGTACGTCGGGACGGTGGCCCGGCACCCACACCCCGCGTGCGGCGAGCCGGGCACCGGACCGCCCGAACACCTCGTCGGGCGGGCCGTCCTCGCTCACGCCGCCGCCGGGCTCGAGCACCACCGCGCGGGTGACCAGGTCGACAACCTGCTCGACCCGGTGCTCGACGATCACCGCCGTCGCGCGGGTCGTCGAGAGGACGTCGGCGAGCACCGTGCGCACCAGCGCGGCGCCCGCCGGGTCGAGGTTCGCGGTCACCTCGTCGAGCAGCAGGAGGCCGGGACGCAGCGCGAGGATCCCGGCGAGCGCCAGCCGCTGCTGCTCGCCGCCGGAGAGGGCGCTGGTCGGTGCGTCGCGGCCGTACGGGAAACCGACGGCGTCCAGTGCCTCGTCGACCCGGCGCCAGATCTCCGCCGTCGGCACGGCACGGTTCTCCAACCCGAACGCGACGTCGTCCCCGGCGCGCGCCATGACCAGCGCCGCCTCGGGGTCCTGCATCACCAGCCCGGCACGCGCCCGCGCCCGAGCCGCCGGCTGCCCGTCGAGCAGCACGACACCCTCCTGCTCGCCGCCGCTGCCCGCGTCGAGCAGGCCGGCCAGCGCGGTGAGCAACGTGCTCTTGCCGGCGCCGGAGGGCCCGAGCAGCAGCACCCGCTCGCCGGGCTCGAGGTGCAGGTCCAGACCGCGCAGTGCCCACGCCTTGCGCCCGCCATGGCGCCAGCTCCAGCCGCGGACGTCGACCGAGACCGGCGCGACCGCCGTCACCGGCCGGCCAACCGACACCAACTGTGCGCTACTGCACCAGACACGCCGTCGGAGTGGTGTGTCGCCGCACAGTGGATCTTGGTCAGACCCGGGCCTGGTCGCGGCCGGAGCCGAACGGCGCGAGCACGCCGGTGCGCGCCAGGGCTCGGACCAGCAGCCACGATCCGAGGCCGGCGATGAGCGCCGAGCTGGCGACCAGCACCGCGGTGTAGGTCAGCTGCCAGGCGCCAGACCAGGCCTCGTAGTAGAAGACGATGTCCAGGAGCGCGGCGGCGGCGCCGGCAACGGCCCCGGCGACGATCGCGGTGTGCAGCCGCCACGAGCGGTAGAGCGCGAAGGCGAAGACGATTTCCGCCGCTCCACCCTCGAGCAGCCCGTAGGCCACGACGGACAGTCCCCACGCCGTGCCGAGCAGGGCGGAGACGATCGCGGCCACCAGCTCGGTGTAGATCGCGGCGCCGCGCTTGCGGATCACCAGCGCGCCGAGGACACCGGGCATCAGCCAGATGCCGTACATGAAGCCCTGGGCCGGCGGGAAGCCGGTGAAGGCGCTCGACGTGGCGTTCCAGAGGTTGCCCCAGCCCCAGAAGACGACGCCGAACGCGACCGCGATCGCGGAGGCGACGACGACGTCGACGGTGCGCCAGGACCCGGACCGGTCGGTGCCGACGTCCGGCGGTGTGCTGCTCGTGGTGGTGGTCATGCTCGCTCCTGTCCGAGGTGGACGGGGCGGCCGTGCTCTGAGCTCCTCGCCGACGTACGCCGGAATGGTCCGGTGACGACGGCGGGGTGGTAACCGACTCCCTGCGCTGGCATTACCCAGATCAGGTAGGAGGGTCTGCGGGCGGACCCGCACTCTCAGCGCTTAGCGCTCCCCTGTGGTTGTGGAGTTCTTCGTG
>DASVED010000300.1:0-2086 GCA_036380775.1 Actinomycetes bacterium | reverse complement strand
AACCTGTTCGACCCCTCGACCGGCTTCATCCGCCCCAAGGGCTCGGACGGCAGCTGGCTGGAGCCCTTCGACCCGCTCTCGCCGGAGGACTTCGTCGAGGCCAACTCATGGCAGGCGACTTGGTTCACGACGCACGACGTGATGGGCCTGGCGAACCTGATGGGCGGCCGCAAGGCCTACGCGGACAAGCTCAACCGCGCCTTCGAGCTCTCCGAGGACGCCGGCTTCATCGGCGAGGGCCAAAACGGGCTCGAAGGTGCCTACGTCAGCTACGGCAACCAGCCGGGCCTGCAGGTCGGGCACCTCTTCAACTACGTCGGCTACCCGTGGCTGACCCAGCACTGGGTGCGGCAGGTCTCCGAGCGCGTCTACAGCGCGACGACGACCACCGACGGCTACGGCCATCACGACGAGGACCAGGGCCAGATGGGCGCGCTCAGCGCGCTGATGGCGATGGGCCTGTTCGAGGTCACCGGCGGCGGCCTGGAGCGGCCGGTCTACGACCTCACCTCGCCGATCTTCAAGGAGGTGCGGCTGCCGGGGGCGACGATCCGCACCCACGGCGACGGCGAGTACATCCAGGGCGCGCGGCTCAACGGCCGCCGGCACGACAACGCGTGGCTCTACCACGACCAGTTGCGCGGCCGGCTCGACCTCGAGCTGGGCCCGCGGCCGAACAAGGCGTGGGGCGTCGACGAGCTCCCGCCCTCGGAGTCCACCGAGGCGGAACCGGTGTACGCGACGGGGATCGAGATCGCCGGCCCCGACGTGATCGCGGAGCCCTACGGCTCGACGGCGATGCGCGCCGAGTTCACACCCGCGGACACGTCCTACCAGCGGGCGGACTGGACGGTCACCGAGCCCGACGGCTCGCAGACCACGAAGGCGACGATCGACTACGACGGTGTCCTCACCGTCAATGACGAGGAGGGGGAAGTGGTGTTGACGGCGACCGCGGCGGATGGCCGCGGAGCGACGGCGCGCAAGCGCCTGGTGATCGACCTCGACCCGCAGCTGCTGCGCGGCAACGCCGCGCGCTGGCCGGGTGCAACCGCGACCGCGTCGTCGGAGTTCAACGCCGACTACGGCGTGGCCAAGGTCCACGACGGCATCACCGGCCGGTGGGCGGTGGGCGAGTGGGCCTCGCGCGGGGAGCAGGAGCCGTGGGTCGAGCTGACCTGGCCGGCGCCGATCCGGGCCGACCGGGTCGTCATCTACGACCGCTCGATCTCCGAGGACGCCAACGGCGGGACGCTGACGTTCCCCGACGGCAGTTCCGTGGACGTGGCCGGCATCCCGCCGGGCGGCGCGCCGAAGACGGTCAGCTTCGGGATGAAGACGTTCGACCGCGTGCGCTTCCAGGTCCGCGGCGGCACGGGGCCCAACGTCGGGCTCTCAGAGCTCGAGGTGTACGCGGTGCCGAGCGTCCCGGACGCACCGACCGACGTGCGCCTCAGCGGCGGCACGGTCACCTGGAAGGCACCCGCGTTCGACGGCGGTGCCCCGCTGACCGGCTACGTGATCACGCCGGAGGGCGGCGAGCCGATCGTCGTCGACGAGTCACACACGAGCGTCCCCGCGCAGGGCACGCGGTTCAGCGTGCGTGCGCGCAACCTGATGGGCGAAGGACCGGAGGCAACCTCATGAAGCGGATCGCACTGGCCATCGCGGTGCTGCTGGCATTCGCGCCGCAGGCCGCGGCGCGCGACTACGTCAAGCTCGTCGACCCCTGGGTCGAGGCCGACATCGCGCGCTACTTCTTCTTTCAGTCCGCGAGCAACCCGTTCTCGTTCGTGAAGCTGCGGCCGGACACGAGCACGAACGCCGCGTGGGGCACGGGCTACCGCCGCAACGAGGACCAGGTCAAGGGCTTCAGCCACGTCCACGAGTGGCAGATGTCCGGCATCCAGGTGATGCCGACCACCGGCGAGGTGCCGAAGACCGATGGCGACACCGGCTGGCAGTCGCACGTGAACCATGACGTCGGCGAGGTCGCCGAGCCCGGCTATCACCGGCTGCGCCTCGACCGCTACGCCATCGACGCCGAGCTGACCGCGACCGACCGCGTGGGCCTGCACCGCTACCG
>DASVED010000299.1:0-7824 GCA_036380775.1 Actinomycetes bacterium | reverse complement strand
TCGACCTCGCCGATCACGGTGAGCAGCACCGACTCCAGCCGGGCCTGCTCGGCGCGCACCGCGCCCGCCAACCCGGCCAGCTCCTCGTGGCACAGATCCCGCACCGCCCCGCCGGCCAGCGACCCGACCAGCCGGCCGGTCCCGGCCTGCACGGCGCGCATCACCACCGGCGCGGTGCGGGTGCCGGGCGACTGGTCCATACCGGCAACCTAGCCAGAGGGTCGGACACAACCGGGCACCTGCCGACCGTACGAAAACCCTGTGTGGACAACGCCTTCCGCTATCCACAGGCCACAACCACAACTGCATGATCACCGCCGGTTGGCGGGGGTCGTGACCTGCGGTGACCTGACCGCGCAACCACTTCTGCATGATCACCGCACTCAAGAGGGGTGCGAGGGGAGCGGCGCGTGGTCGACGGATCGGCGGGTAAGGTCTGCGCGGTGACAGCGCGTCGCGATGCCCAGCTCCGGGAGCTCGAGGCCGTGGGCCTGTCCGAGCGCGTGGCGGCGTACGCCGACGAGCTCGTCGCCTTCCGGCGCGACCTGCATGCCCACCCCGAGCTGTCGTGGGCCGAGGTCCGGACCACCCGGCTGCTCCGGGAACGACTGGTGGCCGCGGGGCTCACCCCCCACGGCCTGCCCGGCGGCACCGGCCTCGTCTGCGACGTCGGTGACGGGGACAGCGCGGTGGCGTTGCGGGCCGACCTCGACGCGCTGCCGATCGTCGACGGCAAGTCCACCGACTACGCCTCCACGGTGCCCGGCGTCTGCCACGCCTGCGGCCACGACGTCCACACCGCCACCGTCCTGGGCGCCGGTCTCGTCCTCGCCGACCTCGCCCGCGAAGGTCGGCTGCCGGGTCGCGTGCGCCTGGTGTTCCAGCCGGCCGAGGAGTCCTCGCGCAGTGGCGCGCTGGCCGTCGTGGACGCCGGGGGACTCGAGGGCGTGGACCGGATCTTCGCGCTGCACTGCGACCCGCGCACGACTGTGGGCAAGGTCGGGCTGCGCGCCGGCGCCATCACCGGCTCCGCCGACCACCTGGTGGTCCGGCTGACCGGACCGGGGGGCCATACCGCCCGGCCGCACCTCACGGCCGACCTGGTCTACGCACTGGGGCGCCTGGTGACCGAGCTCCCCGGCACCCTGTCGCGGCGGGTCGACCCGCGCGCGTCCCTGAGCGTCGTGTGGGGGCGCATCGCCGCCGGCCGCGTTGCCAACGCCATCCCCCAGACCGGGGAGGTCGAGGGGACGGTGCGGTGCCTGGACACGACCGCGTGGGAGCAGGCGCCGGCACTCGTCGAGGAGCTCGTCCACGCGCTCGTCGCGCCGTACGGTGTCGAGGCCGCCGTCACCTACACCCGCAACGTCCCGCCCGTCGACAACGAGGCCACCAGCGTCGACCTCCTCGCGGCCGCCGTCCGCGCGGTGGAAGGCAAGGAGGCCCTGGTGGGCACCGAGCAGAGTCTCGGCGGCGAGGACTTCGCCTGGTTCCTGGGCAAGGTCCCGGGCGCCCTCGCCCGCCTGGGGGTCGCCCCGGCGGGGCAGCCGATGGAGCAGCGGCTGGACCTCCACCAGGGCCGATTCGACGCCGATGAGCAGGCCATTCCCGTCGGGGTCCGCGTTCTGGCCGCCGCCGCGTTGCTTTCGTTCTCATAACGGCAGAGCGGCACATCCGTCGAGCGGCGGGATCCGGCCGCCCCATATGGCTAGAGTGCCCCCGGTCGACCGGTAGCGGTCGGCTCCGGCGCCCCGACCGTGGCGCCCGGCCCATGGAAGGAGACACCCCGTGCGACGGGTGACCACACTTGCGACGGCCCTGCTGGCCGGCGCGCTCGTCCTGACGTCCTGTGGTGGGGACGGCGACGACGACGCAACGACCACCCCCAAGGGCGACGACACGTCCTCCGCCGCCGCCGAGATCAAGGTCGGCATGGCCTATGACATCGGCGGACGCGGCGACCAGTCGTTCAACGATGCCGCCGCCCTCGGCCTCGACAAGGCCAAGGCCGAGCTCGGCGTCGAGACCCAGGAGGCCGAGGCCAAGGCCGGCGAGCCCGAGTCGGCCAAGGAGGAGCGGCTGCGCATCCTTGCGGAGCAGGGCTACGACCCGGTCCTTGCGATCGGCTTCGCCTACGCCGCGGCGCTCTCGACGGTGGCGGCGGAGTTCCCCGACACGACCTTCGGGATCGTCGACGACGGGACCGAGGGCGACAACATCACCAATCTCCTCTTCGCCGAGGAGCAGGGATCGTTCCTCGTCGGTGCCGCGGCGGGTCTGAAGACCCAGACCGGCACGGTCGGCTTCATCGGCGGCTGCACCGTCGACCTGATCAAGAAGTTCGAGGCCGGCTTCAAGGCGGGCGTCGAGGCGGCGAAGCCCGGCACCGAGATCCTGTCCAAGTACCTGTCCGACCCGCCCGGCTGCGAGGCCTTCACCACGACCGACACCGGCAAGACCGCTGGTGAGGGGATGTACGACCAGGGCGCTGACATCGTCTACCACGCGGCGGGCGCGTCGGGCATCGGCCTCTTCGAGGCTGCTGCGGCGGCGGACAAGCTGGCCATCGGCGTCGACCAGGACCAGTACAACAGTGCCGACCCGGCCGTGAAGGACGTCATCATGACCTCGATGCTCAAGCGCGTCGACGTCGCGGTGTTCGAGTTCCTCAACTCGGTCGTGGATGGCACCGTCAAGCCGGGTCCGGTCATCTTCGACCTCGAGGCCGACGGCGTCGGCTACGCCACCAGTGGTGGGCAGGTCGACGACATCCAGGACCAGCTCGAGGACTACAAGCAGCAGATCATCGATGGCGAGATCACCGTCCCCACGAAGTGATCTAGACCGGCAGTCAGGGCCCGGGGGAGCGCGATAGCGTTCCCCCGGGCCCTTTCGTGGTCCCGGCCCTGCCAGCCCGAGGAGTGCGATGTCCACGACGAAGGCCTCGCCCTCGGGCGACCATGCCCCGGCCTCGGACGGCACGGTGGCCGTGGAGCTCCGCGGCATCACGAAGCGGTTCCCGGGCGTGGTGGCGAACCGGGACGTCAACATCGGCGCCCGGCGGGGCACCGTGCACGCGATCGTGGGCGAGAACGGTGCGGGCAAGTCGACGCTGATGAAGATCCTCTATGGCGTGCAGCGTCCCGACGAGGGGACGATCCGCGTCAGCGGCCGCGAGGTGACCTTCCACTCCCCCGCCGACGCCATCGACTCCGGCATCGGCATGGTCTTCCAGCACTTCATGCTGGCCGACAACCTGACCGTGCTCGAGAACATCGTCCTCGGCTCCGAGCGGCTGCACGGCATCGGAGACGAGGCACGTCGCGCGATCCGCGAGATCTCCGACACCTACGGGTTCGGGGTCCAACCGGACGCCCTGGTCGAGGACCTCGGCGTCGGTGCGCGGCAGCGCGTCGAGATCCTCAAAGTCCTCTACCGCGGCGCGAGGATCATCATCCTGGACGAGCCGACCGCAGTGCTCGTCCCTCATGAGGTCGACGAGCTCTTCGACAACCTGCGAGAGCTCAAGAGCGAGGGTCTGACTGTCATCTTCATCTCGCACAAGCTCGACGAGGTGCTCTCGGTGGCCGACGAGATCAGCGTCATCCGCCGCGGAGAGAGCGTCGGCACGGTCCGGCCGCAGGAGACGACGGCGCACAAGCTCGCCGAGCTGATGGTGGGCAGCGACCTCCCGTCGCCGACGACCGAGGAGTCCACGGTCACGGACCAGCCCATGCTGCGGGTCGAGGGGCTGTCACTGGCCGGCCTGGACGGCCGGGCAGTCCTGCGGGACGTGTCCTTCACGATTCACAAGGGCGAGGTCCTGGGCATCGCGGGAGTCGAAGGCAACGGCCAGGCCGAGCTCGTCGAGACCATCATGGGGATCAGGGAGCCGACCGCGGGCCGGGTCCTGCTCGCCGACGAGGACGTCACGGACTGGTCGACGCGACGCCTGCGGGAGGCCGGGATCGGCTACATCCCCGAGGACCGGCACCGCCACGGCCTGCTGCTCGAGGCGCCCCTCTGGGAGAACCGCATCCTCGGGCACCAGACCCAGGAGCCCAACGTCAAGGGGCCGTGGATCGACCGGTCCGGCGCCCGTGAGGACACCGCGAGGCTCGTCACGGCGTACGACGTGAGGACGCCCGGCATCGACGTCCTGTCCTCCGCGCTCTCGGGCGGCAACCAGCAGAAGTTCATCGTTGGCCGGGAGATGAGCAACGACCCGGTCGTCCTGGTCGCCGCGCACCCGACCAGGGGCGTGGACGTCGGCGCCCAAGCTGCCATCTGGGACCACATCCGCGACGCGCGGCGGCTCGGGCTGGCCGTGCTGCTGATCTCCGCCGACCTGGACGAGCTGATCGGCCTCTCCGACACGATCAAGGTCATCCTCCGCGGAGCCATGGTGGCGGAGTTCGACCCTTCCGACGTCACACCCGAGCAGCTCGGATCGGCCATGACGGGAGCAGCGGGTGACCACAATGCGTAGCCGCATCAACGTCCGGGACGCGGCACTCTCGATGGCGGCGCCGATCCTCGCCGTGGCGTTCGCCACCGCCGTGGGCAGCCTCATCCTGTTCGTGGCCGGCGACCCGGTCGGCCAGACCTGGCAGGTCATGTTCGACACCGCGAAGCAGCCGCGGAGCATCGCCCTCATCGTGAACCAGGGCTCCGTCTACTACCTCTCGGCGATAGCCGTCGCCGTCGGCTTCCGGATGAACCTCTTCAACATCGGCGTCGACGGGCAGTACCGCCTCGCGGCCTTCGTCGCCGCCCTGACGGCTGCCTACATCCCGGCGCCTGGCCCGGTGCGGATCGCCGCGGCGATCCTGGCCGCCATGGTGACCGGCGCCCTGTGGGCCGGTATCGCCGGCCTGCTGCGCGTCACCCGCGGTGTCAGCGAGGTCATCTCGACCATCATGCTGAACGCGATCGCGACGAGCCTGGTCGCATACATGCTGCGCGAGGTGTCGGTCCCGGTGGAGGGCAGCAACAACATCGGCACGAAGCCGATCCCGGAGAGCGCGCGAATACCCGGCATCCCGCTGATCCCGGACTCGACGCAGGACGTCTACGGTCTCGTCGTGGTGGCCGTCGTCGCCGGCATCGCCTACTCCGTGCTGCTCAACCGCACCCGTTTCGGCTTCGACCTGCGCGCCACCGGCCACTCCGAGTCGGCGGCGCAGGCGAGCGGCGTCAACGTCAAGCGGATGATCCTCACCGCGATGCTCATCTCCGGCGCGTTCGCGGGGCTGGTCGGACTGCCCGAGCTGTTGGGTCAGGCCTACACGTACAGCCTGACCTTCCCAGCCGGCCTCGGCTTCATCGGCATCGCCATCGCGCTGCTGGGTCGCAACCACCCGCTCGGCATCGCCGTCGGCGCGGCCCTCTTCTCGTTCCTGGACGTCGCCGCCAACCCGCTGCAGATCATCGCCGACGTGTCGAGCGAGATCGTGACCATCATGCAGGGCATCATCGTGCTGGCCGTCGTCATCGCGTACGAGGTCATCCGGCGCTACCGGGTGACGCAGGAGCAACGCCGGGTGGCCCGACAGCTCGAGGCACCGACTGAGGCCCAGGGGGTGCCGGCATGAGCACGACGCCCACGACGGAGACGCGACGGAAGTCGACGGCCAAGGCGCCTCGCCGCCTCTGGCCGAGGGTCCTCATCATCATCTCGCTCGGCATCATCTTCCTGTCCGCCGTGCGGGTGGTCACGGGTGCGGACGACATCTCCTCGTCGGGCGCGCTGAACGCGTCCCTCGCGCTGGCCGTGCCCATCGGCCTCGCCGGGCTCGGTGGACTCTGGTCGGAGCGGGCCGGCGTCGTCAACATCGGTCTCGAGGGCATGATGATCCTCGGCACCTGGGGTGCCGGTTTCTTCGGCTGGCAGTGGGGGCCCTGGGCCGGTGTGCTCGGAGGCGTCGCGCTTGGTGCACTGGGCGGCCTTCTGCACGCCTTCACGACGGTGACGTTCGGCGTCGACCACATCGTCAGCGGTGTCGCGATCAACATCCTGGCGCTGGGTGCGACCCAGTACCTCGCCGCGGTCGCGTTCTCCGGAAAGCCCGGCGGCGGCGAGACGAGGTCGCCGTCCATCGACGACATGCCGTCCTTGTCCGTGCCGGGCATCGGCGACCCCCTGGGCGATCTCGAGGCCAAGAACTGGTTCCTGATCTCCGACCTGGCCGCGTTCGCGCGGTCCCTGACCGTCAACGTGAACGCGCTGACCATCATCGCCGTCGCGCTCTTCGTGCTCACGTGGTTCGTGCTGTGGCGCACGGTGTTCGGCCTGCGCCTGCGGTCCTGCGGGGAGAGCCCGTCGGCCGCCGAGTCACTCGGCGTCAACGTCTACCGCTACAAGTACTACGCCGTGATCACGTCGGGTGCCCTCGCCGGGCTCGGTGGCGCGTTCCTCGCGATCGTCGCCTCCAGCTCCTACCGGGACGGTCAGACGGGCGGCCGTGGCTACATCGGCCTCGCCGCGATGATCTTCGGCAACTGGCGTCCGGGCGGCCTCGGCGCCGGTGCCGGCCTGTTCGGCTACACCAACGCCCTCCAGCTCCGCCGCGGAGGGGAGTCGGTGCACGCACTGCTGCTGGTCGTCGCGGTGCTCGTGATCGCACTCGCCGCGTGGCAGCTGCGGAGCGGCTTCTCGAGGTCGGTCGCCGTCGCGGGCTCGATCGGGGTGCTGGTGCTCACGTGGTACCTCCTCACCGACGAGGTTCCCGAGGACTTCACGCGGATGACGCCGTACATCGCGACGCTGCTCGTCCTCGCCCTGGCGTCCCAACGATTGCGCATGCCGGCGGCCGACGGACAGATCTACCGTCGTGGTCAGGCGGGCTGAGATGGCCGATCCGGACTGGCCTGCCCTGCGCGCTGCCGCCACCGAGGTGATGGGCCGCGCCTATGCGCCGTACTCGCGGTTCAAGGTCGGCGCGGCCGGCCTCGTGGACGACGGCCGCGTGGTCGTCGGCTGCAACGTGGAGAACGCGTCGTACGGCGTCGGGCTCTGCGCCGAGTGCGGCATGGTGTCGGCTTTGCATGCCTCAGGAGGCGGGCGCCTGGTCGCTGTCGCGTGCGTCGACCAGCACGGCGAGGCCCTGATGCCGTGCGGCCGCTGCCGGCAGCTGCTGTGGGAGAACGGCGGCCCGGACATGCTGCTCGCCACCGTGCGAGGGGTCCGGCCGATGCACGAGGTGCTGCCCGATGCCTTCGGCCCCGAGGACCTGGAGACCCGGAAGTGAGCTACACCTCATGAGCTTCTCCGCGGTCGAGGTCATCCGCGCCAAGCGGGACGGGCACGCGCTGTCCGACGAGCAGATCGACTGGGTGGTCGCGGCCTACACCCGCGGCGAGGTCGCCGACGAGCAGATGTCCGCGCTTGCCATGGCCATCCTGCTCAACGGCATGGACCGCCGGGAGATCTCGCGGTGGACCGACGCGATGATCGCGTCAGGGATCCGGATGTCGTTCCCGCCCGAGTCCGTCGGCGGCCGGGCCACGACCGACAAGCACTCGACCGGCGGTGTCGGGGACAAGATCACGCTGCCCCTCGCCCCGCTGGTGGCCGCCTGCGGCGCCGCCGTGCCGCAGCTCTCCGGCCGCGGGCTCGGTCACACCGGCGGGACGCTGGACAAGCTGGAGTCGATCCCCGGCTGGCGGGCGACGCTGACCCGCGAGGAGATGCTCGCGCAGCTCGCCGACGTCGGGGCGGTGGTGTGCGCGGCCAGCGAGGACCTGGCGCCGGCGGACAAGAAGCTCTACGCGCTGCGCGACGTCACCGGGACCGTGGAGGCGATCCCGCTGATCGCCAGCTCC
>DASVED010000298.1:0-2548 GCA_036380775.1 Actinomycetes bacterium | reverse complement strand
CGAGCAGCAGGACCGACGGCTCCATCATCAACGCCCGGCCCATCGCGACCATCTGTCGCTCGCCACCGGAGAGCGAGCCGGCCCGCTGGGCCCGGCGGTCGCCGAGCGCGGGGAACAGGCCGGTCACGAACTCGAAGCTCTTCTTGAACTTCTTGGGGGACTGGTAGACCCCCATCTGCAGGTTCTCCTCGATCGTCAGGCTCGGGAAGACGTTGTTGGTCTGCGGGACGAACCCCACACCTTTGGCGACGAGCTGGTTGGCCTTCAGGCCGCTGATGTCCTCGCCGCGCAGGGTGATCGACCCGGTGCTGACCTTGATCAGCCCGAAGACCGCCTTCAGCAGCGTCGACTTGCCGGCGCCGTTGGGGCCGATGATCCCGACGAGCTCCCCGTCGTTCACGTAGAGGTCGCAGCCGTTGAGGATGTTGACCCCCGGGACGTACCCCGCGACGACTTCGTCGGCGCGCAAGAGGGCGTTGCTCGCCGCCGCCTCGTGCGCGGAGCGGTCGTCGCCGGAGATGACCTCATGACTGGGACGGGCCTGGTCTTCCGCCACCTCGTCGTCCGGACGCTGCTCGGTCACGAGCTCTCCTCCTTCTCGGCGCGCTCCTGCTCGAGCGCCTCCTCGGCCTCGGCGAGGATCTGCTGCTCCTCCTCCTCGGTGAGCGCTGCGTCGTGGTGGGAGCCCAGATAGGCGTCGATCACGCGCTGGTCCCCCATCACCGCGTCCGGTGGTCCTTCGGCGATCACCTGGCCCTGGGCCATCACGATGACCCAGTCGGAGATGTCGCGGACCATGTCCATGTCGTGCTCAACGAACAGCACGGTCATGCCGTCCTCGCGGAGGTCCTTGACGTGGTGGAGGAGCGACTGGGTCAGCGCCGGGTTCACCCCGGCCATCGGCTCGTCCAGCATGACCATCTCCGGCCCGACCATCAGTGCCCGGGCCATCTCCAGCAGCTTGCGCTGCCCACCGCTGAGACTGCCCGCGAAGTCCTCGCGCTTGGTGTCGAGCTTGAACCGGGCCAGCAGGTCGTCGGCCCGCTCGGTGATCTCGCGCTCCTGCGACCGCCAGATGCTGCCGAAGAGCGCGCGGAAGACGTTCTCGCCGCGCTGATCGGTCGCCCCGAGACGCATGTTCTCGATGACGGTCAGCCTGGACAGGGCCTTGGTCAGCTGGAAGGTGCGGACCATGCCCAGCCGGGCTACCCGGTGCGCAGAGACGCCGGAGAGCGACTTCCCCTCGAACGACCACGAGCCATGGTTGGGCTGGTCGAAGCCGGTGAGCAGGTTGAAGAACGTGGTCTTGCCGGCCCCGTTCGGTCCGATCAGCGCGGTGATTGCGCCACGCTGGATCTCGACGTGCTCGACGTCCACGGCGGTCAGACCCCCGAACTGCCGGACGATCCCGTCAGCGACGAGGATCGGGTCGGGCTTGGGGGCACCGGGCTCATGGGGGACGTCGGCGAGGGTGGCCGCCGCGGCGTCCCGGCGCTCCCGGCGGACGCCGGACTCCGGCCGGGTAGCGGTACCGGCGGTCTGGTCGGTGGGCTCGTCAGCGGGCATCGAGCGCGATCTCCCTCCGGTCGCCGAAGATCCCCTGAGGCCGGAAGATCATCAGCACCATCAATAGCAGGCCCACCAGCATGAACCGGAACTGGCCCACCTGGGTGTTGTTGATGACCGACGACGAGATGAGCCCCTCGTTGATCGCCTCGTTGAGGATGTTGTCGGTCAGGGACAGCAGCACCCAGAAGATCATGGCGCCGATCACGGGCGACGCGACCCGGGCCGCGCCGCCGAGGATGAGGATCGTGTAGGCGAAGAACGTGGTCTCGGTGCCGAAGATGTCCGGCTGGATGGACGAGCGGCCGAGGGCAAGGATGAATCCGCCGAGGCAGCCCAGCACCCCACCGATGACCAGGCTCTGCATCTTGTACGAGTAGACGTTCTTCCCCAAGCTGCGCACCGCGTCCTCGTCCTCGCGGATCGCCTTGAGCACCCGGCCCCAGGGGCTGCGCATGAGCAGGAAGACGACCAAGCAGGACAGGCCGACAAGAATCCAGCCGACGGTGAGAACCCACAGCGCGCGCTCGTTGAAGCCGAAGGACCCGAAGCCGTACTCGCCCTCGGAGTACGGGTTGAGCGCGTAGAAGTCGCTGGAGAAGGCCTGCCGGCCGTCCGACCCCCCGAGCGTCTCCTCGAAGGTCACCGATCGGGCCGTGAGCCGGACGATCTCGGCGGCGGCGATCGTGACGATAGCGAGGTAGTCGGCTCTGAGCCGCAGGGTCGGGATGCCGAGCAGGAGCGCGAGCAGCACGCTGAGCCCGAGCCCCACGATGATGCCCAGCCACATCGGCAGGTCGTAGGTCGCGACGGTGACCGCGAGCCCGTATGCCGCCATCGCCATGAAGGCCGACTGGCCGAAGTTGAGCAGGCCGGTGTAGCCGAAGTGGACGTTCAGGCCGATCGCTGCCAGGGCGAACACCACGGTCTCGAGACCCAGCCCCGCCTCGAGGGCGTTGACGATGATCCGTTCGAAGTTCAT
>DASVED010000297.1:0-2319 GCA_036380775.1 Actinomycetes bacterium | reverse complement strand
GTCGCGCGGTAGACAGCCAGCAGCTCGCCGGCCGTCCGGGCAGCAGCACGCGCCAGCAGGGTGTCGTCGGTGTCGTCGGAGCCGGCAGCGGCATCGGGTCGCGACGAGGCAGCGCACCCGGGCAGGCCCGCGGCGGCGGCCGCCACCCCCGCCATGGCGAGCAGCTCGCGCCGGGTCGGCGGCCGACGTCGGGGCACGATGGCGACGCTACCTCGTAGAGTGAGGACCGCTCATGCGGTCACCACAACCACACAGCGAGGAGGCACCGATGTCAGCGGCATCGACCGACCACCTCACCGAGCAGCTCGGTCCCACCGTTCAGTCGCTCGGGCTCGACCTCGATGCTCTCGAGCTGAGCACAGCGGGGCGTCGGCGGGTCTTGCGGGTGGTGGTCGACCGGGACGGCGGCGTGAGCCTGGACGACATCGCGACCGTCACTCGGGCGGTCTCGCGGCAGCTGGACTCCGGCGACGCGCTGGGCGACCAGCCGTACACCCTCGAGGTCACCTCGCGAGGGGTCGACCGCCCGCTCAGCACGCCCCGGCACTGGCGGCGCAACGTCGGCCGGTTGGTCACGGTCGCCATGACTGAGGGGGGCCCCGAGGTCACCGGGCGCATCACGGCGGCGGATGACAGCGGTGCCGACCTGGCGGTGGGCTCCGGGCGGCAGGCGTCCGGCACCGAACGGGTGGAGTATGCACAGGTCCGGCGTGCCCTCATCCAGGTCGAGTTCGCCCGTAAGGAGGGATGACACGTGGACGTCGACATGACGATGCTGCGGGCGATGGTCTTGGAGAAGGATCTGCCGTTCGAGGTCGTCGTCTCCGCGATAGAGCAGGCGCTGCTGGTGGCCTACCAGCGCAGCGATGGGGCGCAGCAGCATGCCCGCGTCGAGATGGACCGCAAGACCGGGCACGTGGTCGTGCACGCGCAGGAGCGCGACGAGCAGGGCGAGCTGGTGCGCGAGTGGGACGACACCCCCAGTGGCTTCGGCCGCATCGCCGCGACGACTGCCCGGCAGGTCATCCTCCAGCGACTCCGCGACGCCGAGGACGAGCAGAAGTACGGCGAGTTCTCGGGCAAGGAGGGCGACGTCGTCTCGGGGGTGGTTCAGCAGGCGCGCGACCCTGAGGACGTGCTCGTCGACCTCGGCCGGATCGAGGCGCGGCTGCCGGCGGCCGAGCGGGTGGCCGGTGAGCGGTACGAGCACGGTGCGCGGATCAAGTTCCTGGTGATCAGCGTCCGCAAGGGGCTGCGCGGACCGCAGATCCTGCTCTCGCGCACCCACCCGGCGTTGGTGAAGCGGTTGTTCGCCCTGGAGGTTCCCGAGATCGCGGACGGCTCGGTCGAGATCGCGGCCGTGGCCCGCGAGGCCG
This sequence comes from Actinomycetes bacterium, assembly GCA_036380775.1. GTDB lineage: Bacteria > Actinomycetota > Actinomycetes > JACCUZ01 > JACCUZ01 > DASVED01. Next base: position 943 of record DASVED010000297.1, on the reverse strand, counting down.
GGCACCGCACGAAGCTGGCGGTGCACACCACCGTCAGCGGGCTGAACGCCAAGGGGGCCTGCATCGGTCCGATGGGCCAGCGCGTGCGCAACGTGATGCACGAGCTGCACGGCGAGAAGATCGACATCGTGGACTACTCGGACGATCCGGCCGAGTTCGTCGGCCACGCCCTGTCGCCGGCGCGGGTCAGCAGCGTGGAGGTGGTCGACGCCGCTACCCGGTCCGCCCGGGTCGTGGTGCCCGACTACCAGCTGTCGCTGGCCATCGGCAAGGAAGGCCAGAACGCCCGGCTCGCCGCCCGTCTGACCGGGTGGCGGATCGACATCCGCTCCGACACGCCACCGGCGGCACCCGCGGCTCCCGCGGCGTCCGAGGCGTCCGAGGTCGCCGGACCCGCCGGACAGGGCGCGCTGGGCGACGGAGGCACGAGCACCCGCTAGACTCATGGTCGATGTCTCGTGCGCGTCCGCAGCCCCGGAGGCGCGTCCGGTCCCAACCGGTGCGTACCTGCGTGGGTTGCCGGGAGCGTTCGAGCCTGACCGACCTGATCCGTATCGTGGCAGTCGGCGACGGCACCGCGACGGTGCTCGTCCCCGATCTGCGGGGTGGAGCACCTGGTCGAGGAGCGCACCTGCATCCGTCGACCGCGTGTCTCGACCTCGCCGAACGACGCCGAGCGTTCGTCCGTGCCCTCCGCCTGGAGGCGCCGGCGAGCACCGACCTCGTGCGACGGGTGGTGGAGGACGGTCAGCACCGATCCACAGCACAACCCGGCACCTCGCTGACCAGCACAGCAGCACAGTCGAGAGAGATCTGACAAGAGAAGCGGAGCACATGCTCATGAGCACTCGATGAAGTCCTCGAGATGATCATGCACATCTGACGAGCGGTCCCCGCCCGACCGGGCTCGGACCAGAGGGAGAGCAGTGGCAAAGGTCCGAGT
>DASVED010000296.1:0-9235 GCA_036380775.1 Actinomycetes bacterium | reverse complement strand
GTACGTCGGGAGGTCGGCGTCCTTCGCCGCCGCTTCCGCCTCCGCCTGGACGTCGTCCGGGAAGGACTCGAGCAGGCCCATCTCCTCCCGGATGCGGGCGAAGCCGAGCCGCAGCTCCTGACCCGGCTCATCGTCGCGGACGCGCAGGGCGAGGTGTCGGCGCGGCATGTCGGCACCCTACGCAACCCGACCCGGCAGGATGATCCAGGCTGCGAAAGGGCCCCTGGAGGGGCCGCATCTCCACCTGGATCACGCGGATGGACCGGGGAGCGGGTCGACGAGAGCGGTGAAGACCTCGAGGGCCTCACCGTCACCGGGCGGTGCGAGAACGTACTCGGCGGCCCAGGCAGCCGCGGCCGGATGCGGACCGGCAGCGATGCGCGCAGCGGCAACCTCGGGGTCGTACGCCGTCCGACGAAGGTCGACCCCCGGTCCGAGCAGCGCCCAGCAGGCGCCGGGGGCTCCGTAGGACATGCCGACACTGCCGGGGTTGACGACCCGGCGGCCGTCGACGAGCCGATCGAACGGCATGTGAGTGTGCCCCAGCACGACCGTCGCCTCCTCGACACCGCCCAAGGCCCGCCGCCACACCGGCAGCGGGCTGTCGACGAGCACGAACTCGTCGTCCCGATGTGGCGTCGCGTGGCAGAACGTCGCCGCACCCAGCCCGTCCACGTCGACGGTGACCGTCAGCGGCAGGTCGTCGAGCAGGTCCCGGTGCCGTCGTTCGAGCAGCGCCGCCGTGGCCAGTGCGCCCTCGGAGGTCGGCCCGGGCGCCGCCTTCCCGTCGTACGCCGTCACGACCTCCCGTTCGCAGTTCCCGTGCACCCACACCGCGCGCTCCCCCAGCGACACGAGCAGGTCGAGCGACTCCGCCGGCAACGGACCGAGCGCGATGTCGCCCAGCAGCACGACCCGGTCGGCGGAGCGCACGTCCGGCTCGGCGAGCACCGCCTCCAGGGCTGGCAGGTTGCCGTGGATGTCGGCGAGGACGGCGACACGCATCCGCTGATCCTGCCTCACTACGCTCACCCGCATGGCAGACCTCACCGTGGGCTACGCGGCGATGCTCGAGCAGTTCCATCCGCGCGAGGCCGTCGAGCTCACGGCTCTCGCCGAGCAGCACGGGTTCTCCGGCTGCATGGCGGCCGACCACTTCCAGCCGTGGGTCCCGGCCCAGGGGCAGTCCTCGTTCGTGTGGAACGTGCTCGCCGCGATCGGCGAGCGCACGACCGGCGACCTCGGCCCCGGCGTCACCTGCCCGTCGTTCCGCTTCCACCCCGCTGTGGTGGCGCAGGCCAGCGCCACCCTGGAGGCGATGTACCCCGGCCGGCACTGGCTCGGCGTCGGTGCCGGCGAGGCGCTCAACGAGCACGTGATCGGTGGCTACTGGCCGGAGGCCGCCGAGCGGTCGCTGCGGATGTTCGAGGCGATCGAGGTCATCAAGAAGCTGTTCGCCGCCTCGGTCGCCGGCAAGGACGTCAAGCACCAGGGCCGGTTCTTCACCCTGGAGACCACCCGGCTCTGGACGATGCCGGAGACCCCCCCTCCAGTGCTGGTCGCGACCGCCGGCCCGGTCAACGCCAAGCGCACCGGCAAGCACGCCGACGGCATCATCACCGTCGGAGCCCCGCTGGAGAAGATCGGCGGCCTGTTCGACAAGTTCGCCGAGGGCGCTCGCGAGGCCGGCAAGGATCCGGACACGATGCCGCGCGTCCTCCAGCTGCACCTGTCCTGGGCAGAGACCGACGAGCAAGCACTGGCCAACGCGATGACCGAGTGGCCCAACGGCGGCATGAAGTTCGCCAAGGCCGACATCCGCTCGCCGCACGACTTCGCCGCCATGGCGGCGCTCGTCCGTCCCGAGGACTTCGAGGGCCGGATGGTCATCAGCTCCGACCCTGACGTGCACCGCGCGCACATCCAACAGTTCGTCGACCTCGGCTTCGACCGGGTCTACCTGCACAACGTCGGGCGCAACCAGGCCGAGTGGATCGAGGTCTTCGGCCGCGACGTGCTGCCCAAGCTGCACCGATGACCGGCCCGCTCGCCGGGCTGCGCGTCGTCGAGCTGGCCGGCATCGGTGCCGCGCCGTTCGCCGGGATGCTGCTGGCCGACCTCGGGGCCGACGTGATCCGCGTCGACCGGCCCGGCGGCCCGGGGCTGGCCATCGTCCCTCCCGACCGCGACCTGCTCGGCCGCGGCAAGCGCTCGGTGGCGCTCGACCTCAAGGACCCTGCCGACGTCGACCGGGTCCTCGACCTGGTGGCCACCGCGGACCTGCTCGTCGAGGGCATGCGCCCCGGTGTCGCCGAGCGGCTGGGTGTCGGGCCCGACGACTGCCTGGCCCGTGCCCCGCGCCTCGTCTACGGCCGGATGACCGGGTGGGGCCAGGACGGGCCGGACGCCGGGAAGGCCGGGCACGACATCACCTACGTCGCGGTCACCGGTGCCCTCGGTGCCAGCGCACCCGCCGACGGCCCGCCCAAGCCGGCCCTGAACCTGCTCGGCGACTTCACGGGAGCGGCCTACCTCGTGGTCGGCCTGCTGGCGGCTCTGCACGAGTCCCGTGCCAGCGGCGCCGGTCAGGTCGTGGACGCGGCCATGGTCGACAGCACCGCCCACCTGCTCACGATGTTTCACGGCCTGTTGGCCGAGGGTGCTTGGACCGACGGCCCTGAGCGCAACCTGCTCGACGGCGGTGCCCCGTTCTACGGCACCTACCGGACGTCGGACGGCAGGTGGATGGCGGTCGGCGCGCTGGAGCCCGCGTTCTTCGACGAGCTGCTCACCCGCCTGGCCATCGACCCGCAGTCCGTCGACCGCAACGACCCCGCACGGTGGCCCGAGCTGCGCGACCTGATCGCTGAGTCGTTCGAAACGCGGACCCGCGACGAGTGGACTGAGGTGTTCGCCGGCAGCGACGCGTGCGTCGCGCCGGTCCTCGGGCTGGGCGACGCGACCCGGCACCCGCACCTCGTCGCGCGTGGCACGTTCGTCGAGCACGGCGGCGTGACGCAGCCGGCACCGGCACCGCGCTTCTCCCGTACGCCGGGTCGGCTCGACCGGCCGCCGCCCGCACCGGGGCAGCACACCGACGAGGTGCTCGCCGAGTGGCTCGCCTAGCCCCCGACCCCCCACCCCAAGATCCACTGTGCGCTCCCGCACCAGACACGCCGCAGAACTGGTGTGTCGGCGCACAGTTGGTGGGTCTAGGGGAGGTGGGCGGCGTCGTTGAAGCGGCGCAGGGACGCGGTGCCGCCCGCGTACCACTGGATCTCGGTCAACGACGCTGGCGAGAGCTCCATCCGGTAGACCGCGGAGATCGGCGCCCCCAGCGCGTCGCGCACCAGCATCTTGACCGGGGTCACGTGGGTGACGACCAGGACGGTACGGCCTGCGTACCGCGCCAGCAGCTTGTCCCGCGCGACCTGCATCCGCCGCCGCACCTGCTCGAAGGACTCGCCGCCGGGGGCCGCGACGGTCGGGTCGGCCAGCCACTGCGCGAGCAGGTCCGGCCAGCGGTCCCGGACCTCGGCGAAGGTGAGGCCCTCCCACTCCCCGAACGCGCACTCGCGGAGGTCGTCGACCTCGCGTACGTCGAAACCGAGCTGCCCGGCGACCACGTCGGCCGTCTGTCGCGCCCGGCGCATCGGCGAGCTGACCACCGCATCGACGCCACCCGCAGCGGCCAGCAGGTCGGCTGCCGCCCTGGCCTGCGCCTCACCGAAAGCCGTGAGCGGCGGGTCCTCGCCGCCCGACCCGCTGAAGAGCTTGGCCGCGGTGTGCCGGGTCTGCCCGTGGCGCAGCAGGAGCACGGTCGTGGGGGCACCGAGGTCCGCGTCCCACCCGACCAGCCGGTTGGTGCCGCCGGCTGCCGGCTCGACCTCCGCCTCGTCGACCACCGCGGGCTGCGAGCGCGGGGGGACCCGCGACCCGGCCGTGTCGAGCTCTGCGGTGCTGGCCGACTCCGACCACCGCTCGCCCCGGGCGGCCGCGTCGAGCGCCTCGTTCGCGAGCCGGTCGGCGTGCTTGTTCTGCTCGCGCGGCACCCAGGTGTAGGTGACCTGCGACGGCGCCAGCACGTCCCGCGCCCGCAACGCCAGCTCGCGCATGCCGGGGTGCTTGATCTTCCAGCGGCCGGACATCTGCTCGACCACGAGCTTGGAGTCGAGGCGAGCCTCCACGGTTGCCGTCGGGTCCAGCTCCCGGACCGCCTCGAGCCCCGCGATCAGGCCGCGGTACTCCGCCACGTTGTTGCTCGCCGTCCCGATGTGCTCGGCGATCTCGCGCAGCACCTCGTCGGTGTCGCCGTCCCGCACGACCGTGCCGTAGGCCGCCGGCCCGGGGTTGCCCCGCGACCCGCCGTCTGCCTCGACGACGAACCGCGTCACAGCCCGGACTCGGGGGTGCGCACGAGGATGCGCCGGCACTCCTCGCAGCGCAGCACCTCGTCCTCATCGGCGTCGCGCAACCGCCCGATCTCCACGTTGTTCAACTCCAGCCGGCAGCCGCCGCATCGCCTCGCCTTGAGCTCGGCCGCACCAACCCCACCTTGCGCCTCGCGGATCTTCTCGTAGAGGGTCACCAGGGCGGCGTCGATCGTGCCCACCTGGGTCTGCCGCTGCGAGCTGAGCTGAGCGACCTCCGCATCGATCTCGGTGGTCGCGGTGTCGCGCGCGGCCGTCAGCGCCGCCGCCTGGGCCGCCGCCGCCTCCCGCTGCGCGTCGAGCTCCGCGTGGCGGCTCTGCGCCGAGTCCAACCGCTCCATCACGTCGAGCACGATGTCCTCGAGGTCACCCTGGCGCCTGGCCAGGGTCGCGATCTCGTGCTGGAGGCTCTCGAGGTCCTTGGGCGAGGAGACCAGGCCCGCCTCCATCCGCTTCTGGTCGCGCTCGGAGCGCGCCCGGACCTGGTCGACGTCTCCCTCGGCCTTGCTCAGCTCGCGGCCGAGGTCGCTCTCCTCGGTCTGCACCGCGACCAGCTGGTCGCGCAGCACCGACTGCCGCAGCTCCAGCTCGGCCAGGGCCGCGTGCTCGGGCAGCGTCGCCCGGCGGTGGGTCAGCTGGCCGATCCGGGTGTCGAGGGCCTGGACGTCGAGGAGGTGCTGCTGGTCGGCGCTGGCGGCTTTCAGTGCTGGCTCCTCGGGTCGGCTGTCCACGGGTCCGTGACGAGCTCGGAGACCCGGGTCTCCACGCTATCCGTCCTGCCACCCGCCCGCGTGGCCAACCCGTCGCGCAGCAGCCGCTCGGCGTCGCGCAGCCACGGCCACTCGGTGGCCCAGTGCGCGCAGTCGACGAGGGCCGGGCGCCCGTGCTCCCGCGCCTCAGCCGCAGGGTGGTGGCGCAGGTCCGCGGTGACGTAAACATCCGCGCCGCTGGCGCGCACCTCGTCGAACAGGTCGTCGCCGGCGCCGCCGCAGACCGCGACCGTCGTCACCTCGCTGTCGCGGTCGCCGGCCACCCGCGGCCCGGTCGCAGTCGCCGGCAGGGCCCGCTCGACCGTCTCGGCGAACCGTCGCAGCGTCATGGGCGCGGCCAGCCGGCCGACGCGACCGGTGCCGCGCGAGACCGAGCCCGGGGCGAGGACGAGCAGGTCGACTGCCGGCTCCTCGTAGGGATGGGCGGATCGCAGGGCGGCCATCGCGGCGGTCCTCGCCTGCGCCGGCAGCACCATCTCGACCCGGGTCTCCGGCACCTGTTCCGACGTACCGACCGATCCGACAGCGGGGCGCGCCCCCTGGAGCGCGCGGAAGGTCCCTACGCCCTCGACCGTCCAGGCGCACCGCTCGTAGTCACCGATCCGTCCCGCGCCCGCGGCGGCGAGCGCGTCGACCACGCGGTCGACGTCGGCGTGCGGGACGAACGTCACGATCTTGTACGTCGCCGCCGGTGCCGCCGGCCGCAACGGCCGGGTGTCGATGACGCCGAGGGCGGCAGCGAGCGCGTCCGACACCCCCGGGTCCGCGACATCGGCGTTGGTGTGCACGACGTGCAGCGCAACTCCGGCGCGCACGAGCGAGGTGACGGCTCGTCCCTTGGGTCCGGTCGTCGCGATGCCGTGCACGCCCCGGAGCAGCAGCGGGTGATGGGTGACCAGCAGGTCGGCCTCCCACGCGCCCGCCTCCTCGATGACCACCGGTGCGGGGTCGACCGCCAGCAGGATCCGTCGCACCGGCTGGTCGAGGTCACCGGCGACGAGCCCCACGGCGTCCCACGACTCGGCCCACCGCGGGTCGTAGAGACCGTCGAGGACCGCGACCGTGTCGCGCAGGGTCGGTGCCGTCATCGATCAGGCCGGCCGGGCGCGCACCTGGAACGGGCGCAGCCAGTCCTCCCGCGTCTCGCCGTCGATGTGCAGCTGCCAGGCGTAGCGCCCGGCCGCCAGCGGGAACGGCGGCACGTTGATCGCGAAGGCGAAGTCGATGTCGCTGCCGGCCGGCATCCCGGCCGGCCTGCCGACCTCGAAGGATCCGTCGACGCGGACGCCTCGGCCGTCGCCGATGCCCCCGACCGGCCGGCCGTCGGTGTCCACCAGGACGATCTCGAACCGGTGAGCCTCGTTGGCCGCGCTCCAGGGGACGTCGAGCTTCACGGCCAGCGACATCGGCGGCAGGTCCGGGCCGGTCACCGACCACCCGCCGCCCAGGATGTAGAGCTTGCCGTTGACCTCTTGGGCCGCGTCGGCCAGGAGCATCGTCACCCGCATACGTGGCATCGTGCCACGGAGCGGCGACCCGCCCGCCGCCCAGAGGGCTACCGCGTAGGCTCGTCGTCGGCCGGGGCTGTCGAGGCGTGGGCCGGCCGGAGCAGCTCGAGGCCGGCCAGGCTCGAGGGGTCGGCGAGGACCTGGTGCGCGACGTCGCCGAGACGTCGCTGACTGCTGCGCGCGTAATGGCGCAGCATCAGGAACGCCTCGTCCACGGAGACATGGTGCAGCTGCGCGACGGCTCCCTTCGCCTGCTCGATCACGATCCGGCTGTTCAGCGCCGCCTGCAGCTGCTCGGAGAGGATCTCCGCCCGATGGATGGCCCGCTCCTGCAGCAGCCCGATCGTCGCGACGTCCGCGAGCGCCTGCACGATGGGTATGTCGCCCCGGCCCAGCCGGCTGGACTCCGTGCCGAAGATGCCCATCGCCCCGATCACGTCGTTCCTGAGGCGCATCGGCAGGGCGTGCACCGAGCGGTAGCCCGCGGTGGCGGCCTGCGGCGCGAACACCGGCCAGCGCGCGGCCGCGGCCTCCATGTCGGTGTCGATGATCGGCTGCCCGCCCTGGAAGGCGTCGAGACACGGTCCCTCGTGGTTCTGGATCTGGAAGATCTCGAGCGCCTTCACGTTCTCGTTCGACGCGGCGACGAACTGCAGCTGCCCGCGCTGGTCGGCGAGCAGGAGGCCGACGTCGGAGGCCCCGGTGATCTCGGCTGTCCGGTTGGTGACCATCTGCAGGAACTCGATCAGGTCGTACTCGTCGACCAGCGTGTCGGCGGCCTCGACGAAGACGTCCGCGAGCCGTCGGGTGGAGATGTTGACCATCAGCGTGCCCCTTGTCCGTTGTGGCCTGGCTCCATCATGCGCCTTCTCCTGGATCGAGACTGACCCTGCGGGCGACGATGTCCCGCGCAAGATCGTTGAGGTCCACGTCGTTGGCGTAGGCGTGGGCCCGCATCAGGGCGAGGGCCTCGGTCAGGGTGATTCCCATCTGGACCATGACCATTCCCTGCGCCTGGTGCAGCTCCGCGCGGTTCTCCAAGACCTTGTCCATGCCGCCAGCCAGCCGACCGGCCGGCGCGCCCGCCTGCCCGTCCACCAGCACCGTCATCGCGACATCGGCAAAGGTGAGCGCCTGGGCGAGGCCCTCCGGCGAAAGATCCTCCGGCCGGTCGCGGTAGACGTCGAGGACGCCGAGCCGGGCTGCCCCGTCCTGCACCGGGAAGGCGAACACGCCGCGGACACCCTCGCCGTCGGCCGCGACGCAGTACGCCGGCCAGCGGCCCCCGCCGTCGCGCAGGTCGGACAGTAGCACCGGCCGGCGGGATGCGAACGCGTCGATGCACGGCCCCTCCCCCAGCGAGAACTGCAGCTCCTCGATGCGCTGCGTCGTGGCGTTGGAGGCGGCGGCGATCTCCTGGACGCCGGCCTCGGTCATCACGCTGACCCCGACGCCGGTGGCGGGCAGCGACCGGACCGCGGCCCGGCACAACCGCCGGAGCAGCGGCATCGTCGCGCCGTCGGCTGCCGAGTCGGCAGGGTCGGCAGGCTCGGCGTCGATCAGGGCGCGGACCTGGGCCAGGCGCTGCTGTGCCCGGCTCACCACGCCGCCCTGCTCATGGCACCGTCCTCTTCCCACGAGGTCGCAGCCAGAGGTCCGGGGCAGCGCCGGTACCGACGTACCGGCTGCTTGCCAGCCTAGACCTTTCGCCGCACGGCGTCGGCCCGCGCGGCGGGTACGCTCCCGGCGTGGACGTCCTCGCCCGCAACAACGTGACGGTGTCGGGCCTCCCCGACGGTCCGCCGATGCTGTTCGCCCACGGATTCGGCTGTGACCAGAACATGTGGCGTCACGTGGCCCCCGCGTTCGAGGCGACCCACCGGGTGATCTTGTTCGACCACGTCGGAGCCGGCGGGTCGGACCTTCACTCGTTCGACCCCGTCCGCCACGCCGACCTCGCGGGCTACGCCGACGACGTCCTCGACATCTGCGAGGCCCTCGACCTGACCGAGGTCGTCTTCGTCGGCCACTCGGTGAGCTCGATGATCGGCGTCCTCGCCGCCAACCGCCGGCCCGAGCTGTTCAGCCGACTGGTGCTCGTCGGCCCGTCACCGCGCTACATCAACGAGGGTGACTACGTCGGCGGCTTCACCGACGAGGACATCGCGGGCCTGCTCGACTCCCTGGACAGCAACTACCTCGGCTGGTCGAGCTCGATGGCCCCCGTGATCATGGGCACCCCGGACCGGCCCGACCTCGAGCAGGAGCTGACGAACAGCTTCTGCCGCACCGACCCGGACATCGCCCGCCACTTCGCGCGCGTCACCTTCCTGTCGGACCACCGGGCCGACCTGCCGAAGCTGCAGGCACCCGCGCTCATCCTGCAGTGCAGCGACGACCTGATCGCACCGCGCAGCGTGGGCGAGTACATGCAGCGCGTGATGCCGCAGGCCACGCTGCGCATCATCGAGAACCACGGCCATTGCCCGCACATGAGCGCGCCGCAGGCCAGCGCGCGGGCGATGGA
>DASVED010000295.1:0-7581 GCA_036380775.1 Actinomycetes bacterium | reverse complement strand
GGCACCCCCGCCCCGAGCCGCGGAGGCCCCCGAACCGCCGCCCGCGACTGCGAGAGCAGCCACGACGGCGAGGGCCACTGCGAGAAACCCGAAGCGACGGGTGATCGGGCGGACGGTGCGCGTGCCGGTCATGGCAACCCTCCAGCGGACGCCGATTCCCCTTGTGGGGAGGTCGCCCGCCGGGCGTGGCCTTCTGGGTCGCGTCCGCGTTCGAGCGGCCGTGGAATGGGCCGGAAGATACTCCTTGGTCAGCCCGGAGGGAAGACCGGCCGGTCAGAGGTTCCCGCGCTTCTCCTGCTCCCGCTCGATCGCCTCGAAGAGCGCCTTGAAGTTGCCCTTGCCGAAGCCCAGTGAGCCGTGCCGCTCGATCAGCTCGAAGAACACCGTGGGCCGGTCGCCGATCGGCCGGGTGAAGATCTGCAGGAGGTAACCGTCCTCGTCGCGGTCGACCAGGATCCCTCGCCGCTGCAGCTCCTCGACCGGCACCCGGACGTTCCCGATCCGCGCGCGCAGCTCGGGGTCCTCGTAGTAGGAGTCCGGAGTCACCAGGAACTCCACGCCCTCCTCGCGCATCGCGTCGACCGTGCGCAGGATGTCGTTCGTCGCGAGCGCGAGGTGCTGCGCGCCGGGTCCCTGGTAGAACTCGAGGAACTCGTCGATCTGCGACTTCTTCTTCGCGACGGCCGGCTCGTTCAGGGGGAACTTCACCCGGTGGTTGCCGTTCGCCACGACCTTCGACATCAGCGCTGAGTAGTCGGTCGCGATGTCGTCACCGATGAACTCCGCCATGTTCACGAAGCCCATCACCTTGTTGTAGAAGCCGACCCACTCGTCCATATGACCGAGCTCGACGTTGCCGACGACGTGGTCGAGCGCCTGAAACAGCCGCTTCGGGGCCCCCTCGCGCTTGACGAAGCCCGAGCTCCGCTCGACGTAGCCGGGCAGGTAGGCGCCGTCGTAGCGCGAGCGGTCGACCAGCGAGTGGACCGTCTCGCCGTACGCCGCGATGGACGCGATCCGGACGGTGCCGTGCTCGTCGCTCACGTCCGTCGGCTCTTGCACCACTCGGGCGCCGGAGACTCGCGCGTGCGCGATGCAGCGGTCGACGTCGGGCACCTCCAGGGCGATGTCGGACACGCCGTCCCCGTGCGCCCGATGGTGGTCGAGCAGCGTGCTCCCTGGCGCGACCCCGCCCTTGATGACGAATCGGCACGAGCCGCTCTTGAGCACGAAGGCCTTGTGGTCCCGGTTGCCGGTCTCCGGGCCGGAGTAGGCCACCAGCTCCATCCCGAACGCCGACTGGAAGTAGTGCGCTGTCTGGGTGGCGTTGCCGACGACGAAGACGACGGCGTCCCAACCGGTGACCGGGAACGGGTCGGCCGTCGCGTCGTACTCCACGAGGCCGACGAGCTGGCGCAGCTGCTCGGGCGAGAGCTCGGCGGCGCGCTCGGCGTCGGTGAGGGCAGGGATCACGGACGGGGCGTCAGGGCCTGTATCGGTCGTCATGTCCAGGGATCGAACCGCAGATGGGACACGTTGCGCAATGTCTGTCAGGATCATCGTGCAAACTGCCCAGCATCACGACCACATCGGCGAAAGGGGTACGCACCATGCCCAAGGACCGGCCGATCGACGAGCTCGACGCCGGGATCGTGGAGGTCTTCACCGCCGAGCCGCGGGTCGGCGTCCTCGAGTGCTCACGGCGGCTGGGCGTCGCCCGCGGCACCGTGCAGGCCCGGCTGGACCGGATGACCCGTGACGGCGTCATCGGTGGGTGGGGGCCGGTGGTCGACCCGTCCGCCCTCGGCTACGTCGTCACCGCCTTCGTGACGCTGGAGATCCGCCAGCACCACCCGAGCAGGGCTGCTCACGATGCGGTGGCCGAGCACCTCGCCGGCGTACCCGAGGTGCTCGAGGCCCACACGATCACCGGCGCGGGCGACGTCCTGGCAAGGATCGTGGCGCGCTCCAACGCCGACCTGCAGCGGGTGATCGACCGCGTCCTGGCGTTCGAGGGGGTGGTCCGCGCGTCGACCGTCATCGCTCTCGAGACGCAGATCCCCTACCGCGCGGTGCCGCTCGCCCGGGCGGCGGTCTCGGGGCCGGGGCTTCAGGTGAGAGTCGCTACCGCCGATTCCGTGTGAGGTCCGGCAAAATCGCCGCAAACGGGCGGCCCGCCGGACGCTCGGCCCAGGAGGATCGCCCGAATGCACCGCCGCCACGCCGCCCGACTCGGGGCCGCCACGTCCGCCGTCGCCGTCGCCGCGGCGTTGCTGCCTGCTGCCGGCGCCGTCGCCGCACCGGCTCCCCTGTCGGTCACCGACCAGGTCGCGCGCGATCGGCTGGTCACCCGCTCGACGAGCCCACAGCTCGGTGACGACCTCGCCGGCATGGTCACCGACCTGGAGACCGGCCGGGTCGTCTGGTCCCACCACGCCGCGGAGCGCCAGATCCCGGCGTCGAATGTGAAGCTGCTGACAGCGGTGAGTGCGCTGGAGACCTTCGGGCCGGCCCACCGGTTCCTGACCCGGGTGATGACCGGCGCCGCCTCCAGGCGGGTGGTTCTCGTCGGTGGCGGTGATCCGTCCCTCTCCCGCGCCGACCTGCGGCGCCTCGCGACCCGCACGGTCGCGGCCAAGACAGCAGAAGGCGTCACCCGGGTTCGCGTCGACGTGGACGACTCGCTCTTCCCGGCACCCTCGCTGGCCCGAGGCTGGAAGTCGTCCTACGTCACCCAGGACGTCTCCCCGGTCCGCGCGCTCGTCGTCGACCAGCACCGCCGGTGGGACACCTCGCTGGACGCGGGCCAGGTCTTCGCCACCATTCTCGAGCGCAAGGGCCTCGACGTCGGTCGCGTGCTGCGCCGGGTCGCGCCGTCCACCGCGACACTCATCGCCGAGACCGCCGGAGACGACCTCGCCTCCCAGGTGGGCTACATGCTGCGCACCAGCGACAACGACGTGGCCGAGGTCCTGCACCGGATGGTCGCCGTGCAGACCGGCCTCCCGGCCACCTGGGCGGGCGCTGCCCAGGCGCTGGTCGCCGCGCTGGGCCGCCTCGGTGTCACGCTGCCCGCCGGCGCCGTGCACGACGGCAGCGGGCTGTCCCGGGCCGACCGGCTGCGCCCCGCCGAGCTGGTCGCGGTCCTGCGCACCGCGTTCGACCCGGCGCACCCCAACCTCGCCTCGCTGCAGCGCGGGTCCCTCGCGGTGGCCGGCGTGAGCGGGACGCTCGCGCCCGACTACCTGCGGTACGTCACCAACCCGACCCGGTGCGCCGCCGGCCTGGTCGAGGCCAAGACCGGATCCCTGAGCGGGGTCATCAGCCTCAGCGGCTTCGCGCGCGGCGCCGACGGCAACGTCAAGCTCTTCTCGTTCCTGCTCAACGGGGTGCCCTCCACGCTGACCACCCGGCGGGCCGTCGACCGGCTGGCCGCCACCGTGACCGGCTGCTGGTAGGGCACACGATCACGTCCACGTGATCGTGTGCGAGGGGTGGCGCGGCCTCTTCCGTCGCCGGAGTTGTCCACAAGGTGCCTAGAATGGGCCCTGCATCCCGACAGCGGTGGTCCAACAACGCGGCCGCCCCTGCCCTGCCCTGTGGTGAAGGACCCCTGCAATGGACCTCGACCTGTCGACCCACCAGCTCGGTGAGCGGGCTGTCGTCTCCGTCGGTGGCGAGATCGACCTGGAGACGGCCTCCCAGCTCGGCGACCACGCGCTGGACGCTGTCCGCGAGGTCTCCCCTCATGTGGTGCTCGATCTCACCGGCGTGACGTTCATGGACTCCACCGGGCTCAAGGTCCTGCTGACGATCCAGCGCCGCGCCGACCTCGCCGGCGGCTCGTTCGCCGTCGTGGGCGCCTCCCGCTCCGTACGCAAGATCCTCAGTCTCACCGGCCTCGACCAGACGATGACCCTGCACGAGTCGCTGGACGACATCACGGCGACGGCCGAGCGCGGCGCGCCGGACCCGGCCTGACCGTCCCTAGCGTCGTCGCATTGCCCACGACCTGATCAGGTCGATCCGGGCCTGGAGCTGGTCTGCACTCGCCTGCGCCGCGGGCGGCCCGCCGCAGGTCTGCCGCAGCTCGGTGTGCACGGCTCCGTGCGGGACGCCGGTGCGGTGGTGCCAGGCCCCCACCAGCCCGTTGAGCTCCTTGCGCAGCGCCGGTATCGCCCGGTGCAGGGCGGCCGCCCGGTCCGCCGCTGACCGGGAGGCTGCCGCGCGGCCGCCTCGGCCGACCTGCGCGCTCTGGTGGGCGCGCAGCAGTGTCGCGACCTGGTCGGGCTCCAGCAGGCCCGGCAGGCCGAGGTAGTCCGCCTCGGCCTGGGACCCGACCGCCGCCTGGCTGCCGAACTCGCCGCCGTCGTAGAGAACTCGGTCGAAGTGGGCTTCCGCCTCGAGCGCCTCGAACGTCGCACTGTCATCGAGCCCCGGCTCGTCGCGGGTCCGGGCAGCGGCGGCCAGCAGCGCGTCCTCAGCAGCGAACAGGTCTCCTTCGACGTCGTCCGCCGACCGAGTCCGGTCCAGCGCGTGGTCCCGCTCGACCTCCATCTCAGCGGCGTGCGCCAGCAGCAGCGGCACCGACGGCAGGAACACCGAGGCGGTCTCGCCACGGCGCCGAGCACGGACGAACCGGCCGACCGCCTGGGCGAAGAACAGCGGTGTCGAGGTCGAGGTGGCGTACACGCCGACGGCCAGGCGCGGCACGTCGACGCCCTCCGAGACCATCCGCACCGCCACCATCCAGCGGTCCTGGGAGTCGGCGAACGCCTCGATGCGCGAGCTGGCGCCGGCCTCGTCGGACAGGACGACAGTCGGCGCCTCGCCGGTGATGGCCCGCAGCCGGGTGGCGTAGGCGCGGGCGGCGAGATGGTCGGTGGCGATGACCAGCCCTCCCGCGTCCGGGACGCCGCGCCGGACCTCGGTGAGCCGCCGGTCGGCCGCGGCCAGGACCTGCGGGATCCAGTTGCCCTGCGGGTCGAGCGCGGTCCGCCAGGCCTGCGCGGTGGCGTCCCTGGTGAGGGGCTCTCCCAGCGTGGCGCTCACCTCGTCGCCGGCCCTGGTGCGCCAGCGCATCTGCCCGGAGTAGGACAGGAAGATGACAGGGCGGACCACGCCGTCTGCCAGCGCCCGGCCGTAGCCGTAGGAGTAGTCGGCCGCGGACCGTCGGACACCGTCGCGCCCCTCGGCGTAGGCCACGAACGGGATCGGCGTCGTGTCCGACCGGAAGGGCGTCCCGGTCAGGCCCAGCCGCCGGGTCGCGGGGTCGAACGCCTCGCGGACGGCCTCGCCCCAGGACAGCGCGTCGCCGCCGTGATGGATCTCGTCGAGGATCACCAGCGTGCGCCGGTTCTCGGTACGACGTCGGTGCAGCGCCGGGTGGGCG
Source organism: Actinomycetes bacterium (assembly GCA_036380775.1). Taxonomy (GTDB): domain Bacteria; phylum Actinomycetota; class Actinomycetes; order JACCUZ01; family JACCUZ01; genus DASVED01. Next base: position 2,189 of record DASVED010000295.1, on the reverse strand, counting down.
GCGACCTGCGCGTAGGTCACGGCGACGCCGGTGTAGTCCCGGGAGACCGCGCCCTGCCCGTTGCGGAACGCGGGGTCCAGCGTGATGCCGACCCGGCCTGCGGCGTCCGCCCACTGGTGCTTCAGGTGCTCGGTCGGGGCGACAACCGTCACCGCGTCCACCACGCGCCGCTCGAGCAGCTCGCTGGCGACCCGGAGGGCGAACGTGGTCTTGCCCGCCCCGGGCGTCGCGACGGCCAGGAAGTCTCGTGAGGTCGGGTCCGAGGCGCTCTTGGCGAGGTAGGCATCGAGGGCCTCCTCCTGCCACGCGCGCAGCGCGCTGGCGGTGCCCCACGGGGCACGCAAGGGGAAGGCCGGCGAGAGGTGGGATGCAGCAGTGGTACTCATCGGTCCGGCGAGGTTAACGGGGTGTCGCCGGCGACATGCCCACGGCGGGGTGATGCTCGGCGAACTCGCAGTGGCGTGTTATCGCGTGTCGCCGGTCGCCGGCAGCACCCGGCGGGCCGCCAGGGCGCCGGCTATGCAGACGACGGCCATCACCGCGTCGATCACCAGGAACGGAACGGCTCCGTGGACGCCGCGGGTCGCGAAGCCGGCGAAGACGGCACCGGCCGTGCCGATCAGGACGATGGACCCCAGCGCGTCGCTCACCTGCAGCGCGGACGCGTTGGCGCCTTGCTCGCGCGGCGGCGACAGCTCGAGCACCAGGACGCTCAGAGAGGTCAGCCCCAGCCCCATGCCCAGTCCCGCCACCGTCCACCCGAGCGCGGCGGTCACCGCCGGAACGGCATGGCTGGTGGCCAGCGCGGCCAGCCCGATCCCGGCGAGCACGAGCAGGAATCCCGATGTCAGCAGCACCCATCGCGGCGTGCGCAGCCCTGGTCGGCCCTGGATCCACGCGCCGAGCGACCAGGTCAGGGCGGCACCGGTCAGAGAGGCGCCCGCGAGCGTCGTCGCGAGCGAACGGTGCTCCACCAGCATCAGCGGGATGAACGTCTCCGCGCCGAAGAAGGCACCAGCCAGTACTCCGCGCATGACCACGACGGTCGGCAGACCACGGCCGAGGCGAAAGGCGCCACGGGGTAGCAGCCTCGGTACCCCCACACCCAGCAGGGCGAGGGCGACAACCATCATGAGTACGGAGGGAAGGGGCCGCTCGGTCAGCACCTGCCCGGCGTACTGCAGGATTCCGGCGCCGAGCGCGGCCAGGACCGCCGCGGGGACCCGGCTGCGGCCAGGAGCGGCGTGCGACTCCGCAGGCCCCGCGCCGTCGACCGGGCCGTCGAGCCCGCGCAGGTGCGGACTGACCAGCAGCACCGCGCCGGCCAGCAGGGGCAGCACGCCCAGGAAGACCCAGCGCCAGGAGAGGTGGTCGGCGAGCAGGCCGGCGACCGGCGGGCCGATCAGCGAGGGCAGGATCCACCCGCTGGAGATCGCGGAGAACACCCGTGGCCGCAGCGATGCCGGGAACGCCCGAGCCACGACGACGTAGAGGGCGACGATGTTCAGCCCCGCGCCGAAGCCCTGGACGGCCCTCGCCAGGACGAGCAGCCACATCGTCGTCGACAGGCCGGCCAGCAGCAGACCGGCGGCGAAGACCAGCGCAGCGGCGGCGAACGGGCGGACCGGCCCGCGCCGGTCGGACATCTCGCCGGCGACGACCATGCCGAGCAGGCTGGCGGTGAGGAACACCGAGAAGGCGAGGCCGTAGGAGCGCAGCCCGTCGAGCTCGCGGGCGGCGACGGGCATGGCCGTCGCCACGGCGATCGCCTCGAAGGCGACGGCGACCACGACGCCCACGACACCCACCACGAGCGCGCGGTACTGGGGCGAGAGCAGTCGCGGCTCTGTCTCGTGGGTGCCGGGCGTCCCGCCCGGGCTGGTGGCGTTCACGGTCACGGTCGAGATGATGCAAGGTGAAGCCCTGTTCAGGTCAACCGGGTTGACGGCGCGGGACGTTGCCGGGCGACGGCCTTCCGACTAGACCTGTGACATGACCCAGCTCTCGGACGTCAGCCTCCCGTCCCGTGTGGCCGCTGATGACGAAGGCGTCGGTTTCGACGAGCTGGGGCTGGCCGCCCGCAACCACGGCATGCCGCTCGAGCTGATGCGCCACGACGTGACGCCACTCGGCGCCCACTACCTGCTCACCCACTACGACATCCCGCACGCCGACGTCACCAGCTGGCG
>DASVED010000294.1:0-2743 GCA_036380775.1 Actinomycetes bacterium | reverse complement strand
GACCTTGCTGGGCCGGATGATCGACGACACCCCGGACCCTGCCCTGCTCGAGCAGCTCGGGGTCGAGAGCTCCGTGCTGGCGGCCGCCCGGCCGGTGCGCGGGACCGGGTGCACCGAGTGCGGCCAGTCCGGCTACCGCGGGCGTACCGGCATCTTCGAGGTCCTCCTCGTCGACCAGCACCTGCGGCGTGTCCTGGGCCGCGACCCCACCGAGCGGGCCATCGCCCAGGCCGCGACCGGGCTCGTCACGCTCCGCGAGGCGGCGACCGCCAAGGCGCTGGCCGGCGAGACGACCTTCGACGAGGTCGCGCGGATCAGCCCCCGCGACTGACCGGGCTGACCGGCCTGACCGGGCTGACCGGCTCCGGGGAGTCGTCGATCATCCGGCCCAGAAGGGTCGACAGCTGCGCTGCCTCCTCCTCGTCCAGACGGCCGACGGCGTGCTCGGCCACCCCCCGCAGGTGGGTGCCGCTCGCCTCGCGGAGCTTCTCCACGCCGGCCGGCAGCAGGACGGTGAACAGCCCCCTCGCGTCGTCGATGCAGGCCTCGCGGCGCACCAGCCCTTCCCGCTCCAGGCGGTCGACCAGGCGGGTCAGCCCGCTGCGGGAGAGCAGCACCCGCTCGGCGAGCTCGGACATCCGCAGCCGGCGCTGGGGCGCCTCGACCAGCTGGACGAGGACGTCGTAGGAGGCCAACGGCATGTGCTGCTCCGCGAGCAGGTCGGTCTCCAGCCGCCGGGTCACGAGGGCGTGCGCGCGCAGGAAGAGACGCCACGCGAGCAGCTGCTGCTCGCTGAGGTCCCCCGACCGCGGCATGTCACGGATCGTAGTGCCCCGGAGCCTCCGCGTATCGCTCCCTCGCCCAGACGTAGCATGGGATGCATGCCCGCACCCTCGAAGGACGCGGTCCAGGCCGCCCTGGCCACCGTCGACGACCCCGAGATCCACAAGCCGATCACCGACCTCGGGATGGTCAAGTCGATCGACATCGACAGCTCGGGCGGGGTGGCGGTGGCGATCTTCCTGACCGTCGCGGGCTGCCCGATGAAGGACACGATCACGTCGCGGGTCACGGCCGCGGTGCAGGGCGTCGACGGCGTCACGGGCGTACGCGTGGACCTGGACGTCATGTCGGCCACCCAGCGCCAGGAGATGCAGGCCCGACTGCGCGCCGAGTCCGGCATCACCGAGCGGGAGATCCCGTTCGCCAAGCCTGGTTCCCTCACCCGCGTCTACGCCGTGGCGTCCGGGAAGGGCGGCGTCGGCAAGTCGTCGGTGACCGTGAACCTCGCGGTGGCGATGGCCCGCTCCGGCCTGTCGGTGGGCGTGGTCGACGCTGACATCTACGGTCACTCCGTCCCACGGATGCTCGGTGTGACCGGGCGACCCACCCAGGTCGAGGACATGATCATGCCGCCGACCGCGCACGGGGTGCGGGTCATCTCGATCGGCATGTTCGTCGCCGACAACGCCCCGGTGGTGTGGCGCGGCCCCATGCTGCACCGCGCCCTGCAGCAGTTCCTCGGCGACGTGTTCTGGGGCGACCTCGACGTCCTGCTGATGGACCTCCCACCGGGGACCGGCGACATCGCGATCTCGGTCGCCCAGCTGGTGCCGCCCGCCGAGCTGCTCGTCGTCACCACGCCGCAGCAGGCCGCCGCCGAGGTGGCCGAGCGCGCGGGCACGATCGCCCTGCAGACCCACCAGCAGATCGCCGGCGTGGTCGAGAACATGTCCTACCTGCCCTGCCCGCACTGCGACGAGCGGGTCGAGGTCTTCGGCAGCGGTGGCGGCCAGCGAGTCGCCGACGGGTTGTCGCGCTCGGTCGGCGCCCCGGTGCCACTGCTCGGCCAGATCCCGCTCGACATGCGGCTCCGCGAGGGCGGCGACCAGGGTCGCCCGCTGGTCCTGGACGACCCGTCGGCGCCGGCGTCGCTCGCCTTGACCGAGGTCGCGGACCGGCTCGGCCACCGGGCCCGTGGCCTGGCCGGGCGCAGCCTCGGCCTCTCCCCCGCCGGTCGCTAGGTCGCGTCGGGGTCGTACGGCGGAGGGGCAGCCGACGAGGACCCGGAGGGCGGCTCACCCGGCCCGCGGCGGGCAGCCGGCTTGGTCCGGCTGCCGTTGCGCTCCGGAGTGTCGAGCGAGTCGAGATCGATGGGGTCCAGCAGGTGCTTGCGGACCATCGCGCGCGGGTTGAGGTCGCGCAGCGAGACGTCGTCGAACTCGGGGCCGAGCTCGCGCCGCACATCGGCTCGAGCATCGTCGGCCACCTGACGGACCCGGCGCAGCACCCGGGCGGCCTCCGCGGCGTAGCGCGGCAGCTTCTCCGGCCCCAGCACGATCATCGCGATGACGGCCAGGCCGATGAACTCACCAGCCCCGATGTCCAGCACGCCGCGATCCTCTCACCCCTCGGTGGCGCCGAGGGTAACGGTGTAGTCCCGCTCCTCGCCGCCTCTCTGGACAGTGAGCCGCACGGTTTCGCCGGGCTGCCTGCTGCGGATCGCGACGATCAGCTCCGAGCTGTCATCGACCGGCTCGCCGTCGATTGCCAGGATCACGTCGCCCGGCTCAAGACCCGCTGCCTCTGCCGGCCCATCGGGGACGATCGGTGGCGTCCCGTCGGGCGCCGGGCTGGTGGCGATCCGGGCACCCTGGCCCGAGTAGCGGCCGTCGAGGCTGGCCCCGATGATCGGGAACTGCGCCTCGCCCTTGTCGATGATCTCCTCGACCGTGCGCCGCAC
>DASVED010000293.1:0-2026 GCA_036380775.1 Actinomycetes bacterium | reverse complement strand
GGTCTTGACCGGCGCGGGGAGATCCGCGTCCGCAAGCGCTCTGCTCACCGTGCTCTTGCCGGCTCCGTCGGCCCCCACGAGCGCGACGGTCACCAGCGGACGCCGCCGCGCGAGGCTCGTCAGCCCTCGCATGACCGTGCTCACTCGCTGCCCGATGCAGCACGAAGCACGAGCAGCTGTCCGATGCTCGGCCAGGCGATACTGGCCGTGGCGGTGACGCCGGACGCAACATCGACGCCGGACATCTCCGCCGTGCTGCTGGTGATGCGCTGTCGTGCGCCCGCCGAGTTGCCCTGAGTGAGGTGCCCCACCATCTCGGGGGGCGGTGTCACACTGACGAGGCCACCGACGCCGAACAGGCCGACCACGAGGGCGTCGTCGTCGGGGAGCACGACGCTTGGTGTCTCCACGTTCGTGGACGAGGGGTTGCCTTGGCCAACCGCCTCGACGACGGCGTCGTCCGTGTCGACTCCCCGGTACGACAGCGCGACTGCTGCGACGCTCGTCTCCTCCGACAGCCGCCATCTCGTCACGGACGGTTCCGTGCCGGTGGCGACCCTGGTGTACGTCAGCTTGACCAGGGAGTTGCCCTCGGCATCCCGTCGGACCAGATCCCAGCCAGCCGGGGCCTCGACCGTCGGAACGCCGACCGCGTCAATGGTGGCGATGAGCAGATCGCCCCGTTCCGAGGGCGGCGCCGGCAGGGTGAGGATGCGCCCACCGTCGTTCGTGGCCGTGGAGTTGCCGGTGAGCCAGATCCCGGAACCGCGGTGCATGCTGTCTGGCGTGGTCACCGGTGCCGACTCGGTGAAACGGGAGACGTTCCCCGTCGTGTCCACAGCCGCCACGGCGTACTTCTGGGTCGACGCACACCCTGCCGACAGATCCGTGTAACCCGTCTCGGTGGTCGACGCGAGCTCCTCGCCGTCACGCTCGATCGTGTAGCGCAGGACCTCGACGTTGTCTCTGGCTGACGGCCACATGAGGTCGACCTGACATCCGGCCGTCACGGACGTGAAGACGTCGGCCGGAGCGTCGGGAGCCTCGGTGTCGTCCGCTGTGACGTCAGGCAGGTCGATCTCGGCGTGGAAGTAGGTCCGGGAGCCGCCGGCGTTCGCGAGCACCACCAGACCGCTCTCGGATGTCACCGCCGCCTTGCTCGTCGTGGGATCGCTCACCCCTCCGCTCCCGATGGTCAGCAAGGGTTCCCCCTCACCCCCGGGGAAGGCGATGTCGTCCAACGGGGACCGCTTGTAGTAGATGCCCTGTCCGTGCGCCGTGGCGATCAGGTACAGCTGCTCGCCCGAGGAGTCGACGAGGAGCAACGGGCGGTTGTGACCATCGGCGACCGTGCCAGCCGGCACGGTCTTCCACTTGCCGTTCGGTGAGCGCACCAGTACGGCGATCTGCTCCGCCGATCTCGGGACGCCAGAGACGTTGTCCAAGCTGGTCTTGACCGCGGTCAGCACCCTCGCTCCGTTCGAGGACGGGGCGGTCTGCAGGTGCAGGTGGTCGTCGATCTCGAGGTATCCCCGCGACGCCACCTCCTGCGACCACACCGAGTCAGCGGCCTTGTCGTCGTGCACAGCGAAGGTGAACTGGTCCGACGCCTGGTCAGACCACATGACGCCGATCTTCCCGTCGAAGCTCACGAGTGCCGAGATGTCGTCTCGGGTGACGAAGGGGTCGCTCACCGGAGGCACGAACGGCGTCGACCAGGCGCGGTCGCCGCTGGTGGTGTGCGCCACCCTCACCTGACCTTCCTGCACGTACGTCAGCCACAACCTGCCGCGTGAGTCCTTGTCGATGGTCACCGACGGCATGCCGCCACCTGCGACGACGGAGGGTTTGCCCACCCGCGACCAGGAGCGGCCCGCGTCGTCGTAGTCGAACCGACTCACCAGCAGGTTGCCGTCAGCGGTCCGGGAGGCGACATGCAATCTGCTTCCGTCCCAGAGCACGTCCGCGGTGCTGTTGATGCGGTCGTCGACCAGGGTGCCCGTGTCCGTCCAGGTGTGGTTGTCGG
>DASVED010000292.1:0-9878 GCA_036380775.1 Actinomycetes bacterium | reverse complement strand
GACGACGCTGTCCGAGTCCGCGCTGAACGCCGCGCGGTCGCAGGCCCGGGAGATCTACGGCGCCGAGTACGTCCCCGACGTACCCCGGCGTTACGAGCGCAAGGTCAAGAACGCGCAGGAGGCGCACGAGGCGATCCGGCCGTCCGGCGACTCGTTCCGTACGCCGGGACAGCTGGCGTCCGAGCTCAGCCGTGACGAGCTGGCCATGTACGACCTGATCTGGAAGCGCACCGTCGCCTCCCAGATGGCCGACGCTCGCGGGCAGACCGTGACGGTCCGCCTCGGTGCGACGGCCGCGGACGGCAGCCCCTTCACCGACGCCGAGTTCTCGACGAGCGGCACGGTCATCACCTTCCGCGGCTTCCTCGCCGCCTACGAGGAGGGCCGCGACGAGGACGACGGCGGTGCGAAGGACGGCGAGGCGAAGGAGTGCCGGTTGCCGCAGCTGCGCCAGGGCGACGCGCTCGACGTGCTCTCGCTGGAGCCCGACGGCCACGCGACATCGCCGCCGGCGCGATTCACGGAGCCCACGCTGGTCAGGGCGTTGGAGGAGCGCGGCATCGGTCGGCCGTCGACGTACGCCTCGATCCTCGGCACCATCATCGACCGCGGCTACGTGTTCAAGCGCGGGTCGGCGCTCGTGCCGGCCTGGCTGGCGTTCGCCACCATCGGCCTGCTGGAGAAGCACTTCGGGTCGCTCGTCGACTACGACTTCACCGCCGAGATGGAGGAGGACCTCGACCGCATCGCCGGGGGGCAGGAGCACCGGGTCGCCTGGCTGCGCCGCTTCTACTTCGGTGAGGGTGTGGACGCGCCCGGGCTGCACGAGCTGGTGTCCGGGTTCGGTGACATCGACGCCCGCGAGGTCAACTCGATCCAGATCGGGAACGACATCGTGCTGCGCGTGGGACGCTACGGGCCGTACGTGCAGCGCGGCGCGGACGGCGACGAGTCCTCGGAGCGCGCGTCGGTGCCGGAGGACATGGCTCCCGACGAGCTGACCGTCGAGAAGGCCGAGGAGCTGCTGGCCGCGCCGAGCGGTGACCGCGACCTGGGCACGCACCCGGAGAGCGGGCTGCGGGTGGTGGCGAAGGCGGGGCGCTACGGGCCGTACGTGACCGAGGAGCTGCCGGAGGACGCACCCAAGAGTGCGAAGCCGCGCACCGGCTCGCTGCTGGCGACGATGTCGCTGGACACCGTGACCCTCGACGACGCGCTCCGGCTGCTGTCCCTCCCGCGAGTCGTGGGGACCGACCCGGCGGACGGCGCGGAGATCACCGCGCAGAACGGCCGCTACGGGCCGTACCTGAAGAAGGGCTCCGACTCCCGCTCGCTGGACTCCGAGGAGCAGATGTTCGACATCACCCTGGAGCAGGCGCTGGCGATCTACGCCCAGCCCAAGCAGCGCGGGCGGCGAGCCTCTGCGCCGCTCCGCGAGCTGGGTCCGGACCCCAGCTCGGGCAACCCGGTGGTGGTCAAGGAGGGTCGCTTCGGCGCGTACGTCACCGACGGGGACACCAATGCCACGCTGCGCAAGGCCGACGCGGTCGAGACGCTGACCATCGAGCGCGCCGTCGAGCTCCTCGCGGAGAAGCGGGCCAAGGGACCGGCCCCCAAGAAGTCCACGGCGAAGCGCAGCGCGAACAAGACTGCCAAGAAGACTGCACAGAAGACCGCGAAGAAGGCCACGAAGAAGTAGTCGCCGCCGGACGCAGCGAGCGACCTCGTCCGCCCCGGCGTCTACGCTGGCGCCGTGAGCACCGAGGAGGCCAGCCGTCCGGTGAGCCCCGACCACGACCTGCGCGGGGTGCTGCGGATCGCGCCGTTCCGCAGGCTGTGGACGGCGCTGTCGCTGTCCAGCCTCGGCGACTGGCTGGGCCTGCTCGCGCTCACCGCCCTCGCGCCCCGGCTGGCCGACGGCGGCTACGCCGCGGCCAACCTGGCCATTGCCGGTGTCTTCATCCTGCGGCTGGCGCCGGCCATCGTCGTCGGCCCGCTGGCCGGTGTCGTCGCCGACCGGCTGGACCGGCGCTGGACGATGGTGATCTGCGACGTCGCGCGGTTCGCCCTGTTCCTGTCGATCCCGGTGGTCGGCACCCTGTGGTGGCTGTTCGTCGCCACGTTCCTGATCGAGGTCGCCAGCCTGATCTGGATCCCGGCGAAGGAGGCCACGGTCCCCAACCTGGTCCCCCGGGAGCGACTGGAGACCGCCAACCAGCTCAGCCTCTTCACGACGTACGGCTCGGCGCCGGTCGCCGCGGCCCTCTTCGCCGGACTGGCACTGCTGTCCGGCATGCTCGACAACTCGGTCCCGGCGATCGACGAGGTGGAGCTCGCGCTCTACGTCAACGCCGCGACGTTCCTGGTCAGCGCGCTGACCATCCTGCGGCTCACCGACATCCCGGCCCGCGAGAAGCCCGCGGCGGGGGAGTCGGCGCCTGGTGTCTGGCGGACGCTCGTCGAGGGCTGGACGTACGTCGGGCGCACTCCGCTGGTCCGCGGTCTGGTCGTGGGGATGCTCGGCGCGTTCGCCGCCGGCGGCGCTGTCATCGGCCTGGCCCGCACCTTCGTCACCGACCTCGGTGCCGGGGACCCGGGCTACGGCCTGCTGTTCGGCACCGTCTTCCTCGGTCTCGCGGTGGGGATGTTCCTGGGACCACGGCTGCTGCCCGACTTCAGCCGGCGCCGGATGTTCGGGCTGAGCATCGGGGCGGCCGGGCTGGCGCTGGCGTTGCTGGCGCTCATCCCGAACATGGTCATCGCGGTGCTGCTCACCCTGGTGGTCGGTGCCTTCGCCGGCGTGGCCTGGGTGACCGGCTACACGCTGCTCGGTCTCGAGGTGGCCGACGAGCTACGCGGTCGCACCTTCGCCTTCGTGCAGACCATGGTCCGGGTCGTGCTGGTGCTGGTGCTGGCGGTGGCGCCGCTGCTCGCCGCGGCGTTCGGGCAGCACAGCATCACGATCAGCGACGCCATGGTGCTGACCTACAACGGCGCGGCGATCACCTTCCTGCTGGCCGGTCTGCTGGCGGCCGTGCTGGGCATCGTGTCGTTCCGCCACCTCGACGACCGGCGAGGGGTGCCGCTCGGGTCCGACGTCGCTGCCGCCTTCCACAGCGAGGCCGTCGGACCACAGCCAGGCCGGCCGCGCACGGACACCCACGGGTTCTTCGTGGCGCTCGAGGGCGGGGAGGGCGCGGGGAAGTCCACCCAGGCGCGGGCGCTGAAGCAGTGGCTCGAGAGCCTCGGGCACGACGTCGTCGTCACCCACGAACCCGGAGGAACCGAGGTGGGTCGGCGGCTGCGCTCGGTGCTGCTGGACCTGCCGGTACCCGACGACGCGGCCACCGGGCTGGTGCCCGGCCTCTCGCCACGGGCGGAGGCACTGCTGTTCGCCGCCGACCGCGCCGAGCACGTCGCCACCGTCATCGCCCCGGCACTCGCCCTCGGGCACGTGGTGGTCACCGACCGCTACACCGACTCCTCGATCGCCTACCAGGGTGCGGGCCGTGACCTGGCCGCCGGGGAGGTCGCCAAGGTCTCGCGCTGGGCGACCGGCGGCCTGGTCCCTGACCTGACCGTGCTGCTCGACGTTCCGCCGGACGAGGGGCTGCGCCGGGTCGAGACCCCGGACCGCCTGGAGTCCGAGCCGAGGGACTTCCACGACCGGGTGCGCGAGGGCTTCCGCGAGCTCGCGCGCCGGGGCGGCGCCCGCTACCTCGTCGTCGACGCCACCCTGCCGCCGGGGGAGGTCACGGCGGCCGTCCGGGCCCGGCTGGAGCCGATGCTGCCGCTCAGCGCGGTCCAGCGTCGCGAGGCTGACGAGGCGCGGCGCGCCGCGGAGGAGGAGCGCCGCCTGGCCGAGGAGCGCCGCCGGCTCGAAGAGGCCCGCCGCCGGGCCGATGCCGAGGACCAGGCGAGGCGTGCGGCCGAAGAGGCCGAGGTGCGCCACCGCCAGGAGGAGGCCGCCCGCGAGGAGCACCGCCGACTGGCCGCGATCGAAGCCGAGGAGCAGGCTCGCCGGGACGCGGCGCTGCGGGCGGAGCGGGACGCCGAGTTGGCGCAGCAGGAGGCCGAGAGGGCACGGCGCCGGGCAGCGGACGCCGAGGCCCGCCGGGCGCGCAAGGAGGAGCAGCGCGCCGCACGCGAGGCGGCCCGGCACCGCGTCGACCAGTCGCAGGCAGCGCGGGACCACGGGCGTCACCGCACCTCTGCGCAGGACGGTGGTGCGCCGGTCACGCCGACTCCCTCCTCGGGTGACGCCGAACCGCCCACCCGCGAGCTCAGCCTGACCGACGAGCTGTTCGGGATCACCGGCGACGACGACGACGACCAGACCGTGCAGCTCCCGAGGGTGAACAACAGGGGCGACGACCGTTGACCATGGGGGCGGGGGCGCCGGTCGGGCCCCTCGGCCCGGCGTGGGGCTCGGGTGTCTGGGCAGACCTGGTCGGGCAGGAGCGAACCGTCGAGGTGCTGGTTCGCGCGACCGCCGCGGCCGCCGCCCAGCGTCGCGGCGAGACCGGCGACAGCCAGTCGGGCATGACCCACGCGTGGCTGTTCACCGGGCCACCGGGGTCGGGCCGCTCGACGGCGGCGCGAGCCTTTGCGGCGGCACTGCAGTGCCCCGATCTCGGCTGCGGCGAGTGCGCGGCGTGCCACACCGCGCTGAAGGGGACCCATGCCGACGTCGAGGTCGTGAACACCAGTGGCCTCTCGATCGGCGTCGACGTCGCCCGAGCGCTCGTCGCCAGGGCCGGGCGTCACCCGGCCGGCGGGCGATGGCAGGTGATGGTCGTCGAGGACGCCGACCGGCTCACCGACAACGCCGGCACCGCCCTGCTCAAGGCCATCGAGGAACCCACTCCGCACACCGTGTGGCTGCTCTGCGCGCCGGCCGTCGAGGACGTGCTGCCGACGATCAGGTCCCGGTGCCGGCACCTGTCCCTGCGTACGCCGCCGACGGTTGCCGTCGCCGACGTCCTGGTGCGCCGCGACGGTGTCGACCCGGCCATGGCCGCCTTCGCCGCGCGCGCCGCGCAGGGCCACATCGGCCGGGCCCGGCGGCTCGCGACCGACGAGCAGGCGCGGCTGCGCCGCCACGACGTGATGCGCCTGCCCCAGTCCCTCGAGCGGGTCAGCGGTGCCGTGACGGCAGCCAACGACCTGGTCAAGGCCGCCACCGAGGAGGCGGACGAGACCGCGGCGGCTCTGGCGGTCGCGGAGACGGAGGGCGTGAAACGGGCGATGGGTGTCGGGCCGGGGAGCCGCCAGCCCTCCGGTGCGGCGGCCGAGCTCAAAGACCTCGAGAAGGACCAGAAGCGCCGAGCCACCCGGGCCAAGCGGGACGGTATCGACCGGGCGCTGGTCGACCTGGCCGGTTTCTACCGTGACGTCCTCGTCGTGCAGTCGGGCGCCGAGGTCGAGCTGGTGAACGAGGAGATGCGCGACACCGTGACCGCCGTGGCTCGCGCGTCCACGCCGGAGACGACGGTCCGCCGCATCGATGCCGTGCTGCGTGCCCGGGAGCAGATCGACGTCAACGTCGCGCCGCTGCTCGCCGTCGAGGCCATGACGGTCGGGCTGCGCAGGGGCTGAGTGAGCCGACCTGACCGGGAGGGGCTGCTTTGTCCCTACATCGATGAGAGGTCCAAGGGACGTGATGGAGCAACTCCTCAACGCCGGGACATGACGCGCGCTACCGTCCTGCGGGACGAGACGCCGGACGCCACGGCGGCGCTCGGGGCGAAGGCCCGGGAGGAGCGCAGCGGATGAGACCGTTGTCGACCCGGCCCGAGAACGCGCGCCAGGCGCATCTGCTCCGGCTGCTGCGTGACGACGGCCCGGTGAGCCGGGCCGAGCTCGGCGAGGCAGTCCACCTGTCCCGGGCCAAGCTGGTCGACGAGCTCGAACGGCTCACCGAGATGGGTCTGGTGGAGACGTCCGGGATGGCCGCGTCGCGCGGCGGGCGGCGTTCGGCGATGGTCCGGCTGGCGTCCTCGCTGCGCTTCCTCGGCATCGACATCGGTGCCACCTCGGTCGACGTGGCGGTCACCGACGGCGAGCTCCGTGTGCTGGGTCAGGTCAGCGAGTCGGTGGACGTGCGGCGCGGCCCCGACTCCGTCCTGGCGGTGGTGCTCGAGCTGGTGGGCAAGCTGCGCGCCGAGGGGCTGGCGGTGGACATCCACGGCGCCGGAGTCGGCGTGCCCGGGCCGGTGTCCTTCCGCGACGGCGTGCCGGTGGCACCGCCGATCATGCCGGGGTGGGACCAGTTCCCGGTCCGCACCGTGCTGTCCCAGCACCTGCGCTGCCCGGTGCTGCTGGACAACGACGTCAACATCATGGCGCTGGGCGAGATGCACGCCGGGCTGGCCCGCAGCGTCGAGGACCTCCTGTTCGTCAAGGTGGGCACCGGCGTCGGCTGCGGCATCGTCGTCCACGGAGCCGTCTACCGCGGCGCGAGCGGCAGCGCCGGCGACATCGGGCACATCCGGGTCGACGACGACGGCCCGGTCTGCTCGTGCGGCAACGTGGGTTGCCTCGAGGCCTACTTCAGCGGAGCCGCACTGGCCCGGGACGCGACCGAGGCCGCCCGCGCCGGCCGCTCCGAGGTGCTGGCCGAACGCCTCAGCGAGTCCGGCACCCTGACCGCCGCCGACGTGGCCGCCGCGGCCGGCTCAGGCGACCAGGTCGCGGTCGAGCTCGTCCGGGCGGGCGGAGGTCGCCTGGGTCTTGCACTCGCCGGCCTGGTCAGCTTCTTCAACCCCGCCATGGTCGTGATCGGCGGCGAGGTGGCGGCCGGCCTCGGCCATCCGCTTCTCGCCGAGATCCGCGGCGTCGTCTACCGCCGGTCGCTGCCGCTCGCCACCGGCAACCTGCCGATCGTGCTCTCCGAGCTCGGCCCGCAGGCCGGCGTCGTCGGCGCCGCCCGGCTGATCTCCGACTCGGTTCTCAGCTACGGCTGATCGTCACGTCCTGGTGCGATAACGGAGGTAGACCACGCCGCCGTCGAAGCGGTGCTCGTCGAGGAGCTCCAGGCTCTGCCGCACCTCGTCGGGGAACGATCGCTTGCCGCCCCCGACCACGATGGGCACGACGAACACGTGACACTCGCCGACCAACCCGGCCTCGAACGCGTGAGCGGCCAGCTCCGGACCGCCCACCGCCAGGTCTCGCTCCGCTCGCGTCACCATCTGCCCGACCGCTGTCGGGTCGAAGTCCCGCTCGATGCGTGTTCTGGCGCTGGACACCTGCTGCAGCGTCCGGGAGTACACGACCTTGTCCGCCGCCTGCCACAGCGCTGCGAAGTCCTGCCCGACGGGCGGTTGGTCACTGACGGCTCCCGCCGTCTCCCAGTAGGCCATCGTCTCGTACATCCGGCGGCCTAAGAGGTAGGTGCCGACCGGCCGCTCGAGGTCGTTGATGAAGGCGTGCACCTCGTCGTCCGGCGCCGCCCAGTCGAAGCTGCCGTCCCCGTCCTCCATGTACCCGTCGAGCGACATGATCGTCGAGTAGATCAACGTGGCCATGCTGGGTCTCCCGTCATGACCTGGCGCCTCGGACTGTATGGACGGTGCGCAGGTGAGCTGGTACGGCCCACCACTGGTCGGGTCGGTCGACCACCGGAGCGCTCGGGCCCTCGTGGAGGACACGGGCGAGGCGGAGGAGGAAGGCGGCTATCCCGGCGGCGCCTTGCATCCACGAGGTGCCGGGTGGCAGCAGAGGTGGGTCCTGGCGATGTTCCAGGAACCGCCACCGTGCACCGTCCGTGTCGCGGATCGCGCGCTCCACGAGAGCGTCTCCCATGGTGCGGGCTGCATTCAGGAGCGTGGTCGCCCGCACCGGGTCGCGGCAGTCCTGGACCGCGTCGAGCAGCACGTCACCGACGCCTGCCGTCCCGCAGCAGCGGCCGTCGTTGTCCCAGAACCCCGGGCGCAGTCGCTGCGGGACGCCGGAGGTGAGGATCGACTCCAGGCATCGCTGGCGCAGCTCGGCCACGTCCAGGCCCGCGACCTCACCCACGCCCGCGTGCGACAACGCCGAGAACAGGTGGGACGTCCCGGCTGGCCCGTGGCACCAGGTATAGGTCACCGGCTCCACCTCCCGGGTGGACGGCGGGATGGTGTGCGGGACGATGAACCCGCCATCGGCCAGCGAGCCCACGGCGACCACATGCTGGGCGCCCAGGATCGCCGCCTGGACGAAGTCCTGGCGTTGGAGCGCCGTCCCGGCTATCGCCAGGGCTGCGGCGATCCCGGCAGTTCCGTGCGAGTAGTTCGGGGACCTGGACCGCTTACCCGGCAGCATCCCCCAGTCCAGGCCCGCCTCGGTGTGGTCCGCAGTGTCGAGCAGGGCCTGACCGCCGGTGGCCGCGATCGTCCCGGCGTGCTCGCCGCCGGCCCAGATCGCGGCCAGGACGACCCCAGCGGTGCCGAGGACGAGGTCCGTGATCGGTGCATCGGAGCCGGGCTCGAGCTGGAATGTGGTGTTCCATCCGGCGGGAGTCATCAGCTCCGCGAGGCGCTGCAGCGCGACCGGCGCCCGGTCCGGGGCAAGCAGCGTCAGCGCCGTTGCGTCACCGGCCAGCCCGTCGTACAACGACGGTTCCGTCCGGGTGCTCGCCATGGCGGAGAGCCGGGCGACCACCCCAGCCGCCAGGATCTGCTCGGCATCGGTCAGTGGGCGGTACTGCGCGATCTCGGCAAGTAGCGGTGCCAGACCGCCGATGCCCGCGTAAAGACAGTCGCGGTCCTCGGCCGGTGCCGCGTCCTGCCCGTCCTCCGGCACGGTCGCCGGCAGCCACGGGCCGTCCTCCTCACGCACCTGGCTCATGACCCAGGACCAGGCGGCTTCCCCCAGCTCCCGATAGACGTCGGCTGTCACCACTCGCTCAGGCTATGGCGCATCCACCTGCCCCGTCCGCGCCCGACCGGAAGCGTTTCTGCGGAAACGTCGCGGCGAAGTAGCCTCGCGGTGAGCGGGTTCCTCGACCCGGCTCGGGGACGGAGGCGGCATGTGGCGACGGGGGCCGGTCGCGCTCGTCGTGACGGCTGCGTTCCTGGTGGCCGGATGCAGCTCCGACGGCGACGTACGCCCGAAGGCCGGCGAGCCCTCGCGCGTCACCGAGGATGCTGCTGAGCGAGCGACCCCAGCCCGCACCGGTCCTCTCGCCGAGTACTACGCCCAGCGGCTGCGCTGGCGGGACTGCCGGGGCGACTTCCAGTGCAGCCGGCTCGTAGTGCCGCGGGACTACGCGAGGCCGGCGGGCAGCACCATCTCGATCGCCCTGGTCCGGCTGCGCTCTTCCGGCGATCCGCGGGGTTCGCTGGTCCTCAACCCCGGCGGCCCGGGCGGGTCGGGCATCGACTACGCACGGGCGGCGGAGTCCGTGGTCAGCAAGGCGGTCCGGCGGCGTTACGACATCGTCGGGTTCGACCCGCGCGGTGTCGCCCGGAGCGCACCGGTGAGCTGTCTCAGCGACGAGCGCATAGACGCCTTCATGTCGATCGACGGGTCGCCGGACACGCTCGCCGAGGAGCAGGCGCTGGATGAGGAGTGGAGCAGGCTCGGCCGCGGCTGCGCCGACCGCCGGCCGGAGATCGCCGCACACATGAGCACCCGCGAGGTCGCCCGCGACCTCGACGTGCTGCGGGCCGCGCTCAACGACCGCAGGCTGTCCTACCTCGGGAAGTCCTACGGCACCTACATCGGGACGACGTACGCCGAGATGTTCCCGAGTCGGGTGGGTCGGCTGGTCCTCGACGGGCAGCTCGACCCTGCGGCCTCCGGCGAGGAGATCGCCGCCGGGCAGGTCACCGGCTTCCAGCGCGCGCTCGAGTCGTTCCTCGCGAACTGCGTCGCGCGGTCGGGCTGCCCGC
>DASVED010000291.1:0-4465 GCA_036380775.1 Actinomycetes bacterium | reverse complement strand
GCGCCGACTCCAGCGGGTCGCCGTAGGACGTCGCGCTGCCCGCCTCGCCCTGCACCAGCCGCACCGCCCGGCCACCGGCCACGTCGACGGCGGGGAGCAGGACCAGCGGCTCGGTCACGGGTGGGACCTCCGGTCGAGGGTCAGGGTGACGAGGACGGGCACAGCAAGCACGCCGAGGACCGCGCTCGCGACCCGGACCCAGGGGTCGGAGGTCACCAGCCAGACCACGGCCTGCACGACGAGGAACAGCCCGAGGATCACCGCGTTCTGGGCACGTCGACGGCGGGCGAGGAGGCCCTGCTGGCCGCGCCAGCGGGTCCGTCGCGGCAGCCGCGCCCGCAGCGCTGCCAGGCCGGCCCGCCGCCGCGCGTCGCGCTGGGCCCGCCGCTCCCTGGCTCGCCGCGCGGCGGAGGCCGCCTGCTCGCGCTGCTCGCGCCGCCGGGCGCGCTCCCGGCTCATCCGGGGCTCACAGCGCGCGCACCCAGTTGCGCAAGAGGCGGGCTCCGGCGTCACCGGACTTCTCGGGGTGGAACTGCGTGGCGGTGAGCGCCCCGTTCTCCACGGCCGCCACGAACGGCTCGCCGTGCTCGGACCAGGTCACGAGGGGGGCGCTGATCAGGTCCGAGCCGGCGAGGTCCCAGTGCCGCACCGCGTAGGAGTGCACGAAGTAGAAGCGCTCGTGCTCGACGCCGGCGAACAGCCTGCTGCCGTCGGGGACGCGCACCGTGTTCCACCCCATGTGCGGCAGGACGGGCGCCTTGAGCCGCTCGACGATGCCGGGCCACTCGCCGCAGCCCTGGGTCCGCTCGCCGTGCTCGAGCCCCTCCTCGAAGAGCACCTGCATCCCGACGCAGATGCCGAGCACCGGAAGCCCACCGGCCAGCCGCTGCCCGATCACCTGCGGTCCCCCGACGCCACGCAGCCCGGTCATGCACGCCGCGAAGGCACCGACGCCCGGGACGACCAGCCCGTCGGCGGTGCGGGCGGCACCCGCGTCCCCGGTCACCGTGACGTCGGCTCCCGCCCGGGTCAGGGCACGCTCGGCGGACCGCAGGTTCCCCGAGCCGTGGTCGAGGACGACGACGCTCGGGCTCACCCCAGGAGGCTACTTGCCGAGGCGGCGCTGCAGCGGCCCTGTCCCACGTCGCAGCTCGCCCGCCGCCTCGGCGCCCAGCGAGGTCAGCGCCACCACCGCGCCCAGGCCGAGGAGGAGGTGCGGCCAGCTGCCGGAGGACACCCAGCCGTCCACGAAGACCGCCAGCCCCAGCACCAGCAGGGCCGCGTGGAAGCCGCGCAGGACCCAGGTCCGCCGGGGCCAGGGCCGCGGCGAGAAGTCGCGGCCGAGGAGCCGCTCGACGACGCCGCGTCGGCGGTGGCGCTCGATTGCCGGGAGGTGCAGCCGCTCCTCGGCGAGCCGGTCGGCCGTCGCGCCGATGGCGACCGGTGGCAGGCCCAGCGCCAGGCAGAACGCGGCGAGCCGCGCCTCCGCGGTCCCGGTCCGGTCGTCGAGCAGCAGCTCGAGCAGCTCAGTGCGCTCCGGCACCCCGAACCTCCAGCAGAACGTGAATGCGTCCGGCTCCACCCGGGACGCCGGTGCCTCCCCCGACTCCGCGCTGCGCCACCCGATGAAGGCGGTCTCGTGGTCGCGCGACATCAGCTGGCTCACGCCGAGCCCGCGGCGGACGGAGAAGACCAGCACCTGGCGCAGCCCGCCGTCACAGATCGAGCGGCCGAACCCCACCAGGTCGTACGGGTCGACCTCGTCCACCGCGTCGGCGGGGTCCACCGGGCGGTCCGGAAGGACCAGCACCCAGCCCTCGCCGGCCGGTGCGACCCAGGCCTCGCGGCCGAGCCGCACCACCACCTCACGGACCCGTTCCAGCGGACCGCGCACCAGGATCGAGGCGGTCGAGACGTCGGTGCGGGTCGTCATGGCCCCAGACTCGGCGCCCGACCGCGAGGGCTGTGGCGACTTTGCCAAACCCACCCGTCGAACCGTCCGAACGCACCACCCCGAGCCACCCGTCCGGGTGCCCCGCTCAGCCCGACAGGGTGCCCTTGGTCGACGGCACACCGGCCACCCGCGGGTCCACCGCGACCGCGTCGCGCAGCGCTCGGGCGACCGCCTTGAACTGCGCCTCGACGACGTGGTGGGCGTTGCGGCCGGCCAGCACCCGGACGTGCAGGCAGACCTGCGCGCTGGCCGCGAACGACTCCCAGATGTGCCGGGTGAGCGTCGTGTCGTAGCTGCCGATCAGCTCGACGACCTCCGGTTCCTCGTGCACGACGTACGGCCGGCCCGACAGGTCCACGGCGGCCTGCACCAGCGTCTCGTCCAGCGGCACCAGGGCGTCCCCGAAGCGGCGGATGCCGGCCTTGTCACCCAGGGCCTCCCGCAGCGCCTGGCCGAGCGCGATCGACGTGTCCTCGACCGTGTGGTGGGCGTCCACCTCCAGGTCGCCCCGGGTGCGAGCGACCAGGTCGAAGCCGCCGTGCCGGCCCAGCTGGGCCAGCATGTGGTCGAAGAACGGCACGCCGGTCTCGACCTCGGTCCGGCCCTGGCCGTCGAGCTCGAGCTCGATCAGGACGTGCGACTCCTTGGTCTCCCGCTCCACCCGCGCCGACCTGCTCATCGCTCCGCCTCTCCGCTCACCGTCGTCAGACCGTCCGTCAGCGCCGCCAGGAAGGCGGACGTCTCGTCGGGGGTGCCGGCGGTGACCCGCAACCAGCCGGGCAGTCCCACGTCGCGCACCAGCACGCCCCGGTCGAGCAGCCCCTGCCAGGTGGCGTGCTGGTCGCCGAACTCGCCGAACAGCACGAAGTTGGCGTCCGAGTCGACGGTCTCCAGGCCGAGGTCGCGCAGCTCGCGCACCAGCCGGTCGCGCTGCCCCTTCACCGCCTCGACGGTCGCGAGCAGCTCGTCGGCATGGCTCAGCGCCGCGAGCGCGGCCGCCTGCGAGAGCACCGACAGGTGGTAGGGCAGCCGGACGATCTGCAGCGCCTCGACCACCGCGGGGTCGGCGGCCAGGTAGCCCAGCCGTGCGGCGGCGAACGCGAACGCCTTCGACATCGTGCGGGTCACGACCAGCCGCGGCCGCCCGTCGAGCAGCCGCACGGCGGACGGCCGGGTCGAGAACTCCGCGTACGCCTCGTCCACGACGACCAGTCCCGGCGCCGCGTCGTAGACCGCCTCGACCACCTCGAGATCCAGGGCGGTGCCGGTCGGGTTGTTCGGCGAGCAGAGGAGCACCACCTCCGGCTGGTGCTCGTTGACCACCAGCGCCGCCTGCTCGGGCTCCAGCCGGAAGCCGGCCAGCCGCTCCGCGGGCAGCCAGCGCGTGCTCGTCGCCTCGGCCGTGAGCCGGTGCATCGAGTACGTCGGGTCGAAGCCGAGAGCGGTCCGCCCCGGTCCGCCGAACGCCTGCAGCAGCTGCTGCACGACCTCGTTGCTGCCGTTCGCGGCCCAGACCTGCCCGCCGCCGAGCGCGACCCCCGTGCTGCGGGTGAGATAGGTCGCCAGCTCGGCTCGCAGCGCCACCGCGTCGCGGTCCGGGTAGCGGTTCATCAGCCGGGCCGCCTCGGCCACCTTGGCCGCCAGGTCGTCGACCAGCCCCGGGGAGGGCGGGTAGGGGTTCTCGTTGGTGTTGAGACGCACAGGGACGTCGATCTGTGGCGCGCCGTAGGGCTCACGGCCGCGCAGGTCCTCGCGGAGCAGCTTGTCGACCTCACTCATCGGGACCGCCTCGGGGCACCCGCGCGCGGACGGCGTCGACGTGAGCCAGCAGGTCCTCCGCCCCGCCCAGCGCGTCGACGTGGTGGGCGACGGCGGCCAGCGCCGCCCGGTCGTACTCCACGACGTGCTGGCTGCGCAGGAAGGACTGCACCGAGAGGCCACCGGTGTGCCGGGCCGTCCCGCCGGTCGGGAGGACGTGGTTGGAGCCGGCCAGGTAGTCGCCCAGCGACACCGGGGAGAACGGCCCGACGAAGACCGCTCCTGCGTTGGTGACCCGACCGGCCCAGGTCGGCGCGTCCCGGGTGACGACCTCGAGGTGCTCGGCAGCCCATTCGTCGACGACGACCAGGCCCTGCTCGAGGTCGTCGACCAGGACGTACGCCGACTGGCCGCCGAGCGCAGCCTCCACCCGCTCCCGGTGCCGGGTGGCCGGCACTGCCTTGTCCAGCTCCCGGTCCACCGCGTCGAGCAGCTCGACGCTGGGGGTCACCAGCAGGCAGGACGCCTGGGCGTCGTGCTCGGCCTGGGCGACCAGGTCGGCCGCGACGTACGCGGGGTCGGCACTGTCGTCGGCCAGCACCGCGACCTCGGTCGGCCCGGCCTCCGCGTCGGTCCCGACAACTCCCCGCAGCAGCCGCTTGGCCGCCGCGACGTAGATGTTGCCCGGCCCGGTGACCAGGTCGACCGGCGCGCAGTCCTCCGTCCCGTACGCGAGCATCGCCACCGCCTGGG
>DASVED010000290.1:0-2618 GCA_036380775.1 Actinomycetes bacterium | reverse complement strand
GAGCGGGTCCGCGAGCGCGGGCTGCGCGTCGTCGCCCTGTCCGCCCAGACCCACGCCCTGGGCTTCTACGAGCGGCTGGGCTACCGGGCGCACGGCGACGTGTTCGACGACGCCGGGCTCCCGCACCGATGGATGACCAAGGCCGTGCCGCCGGCCGGGTAGTCCCCACTCGCGCGTGCCATCGTCACTGATCGTGTGGCGCGGCGTGACCCCTGCGCCTCTCGATCGTTCTACGCTGCGTACTTGCCTGTGGACGCAGTGTGGGAACTGGCGGTCGAAGGAGGTGGGGAGGTGGCCGCAACACCGTCTGCCAGTCCGACAACATCACCGTCGGCCAGTCCGACAAAGCTGGTCCGCGTCCTCGTCGTGGTCGTCGCCATCGAGTGCGCGGTCGCGCTGGCCACGGGCAGCGGCGGGCTGTGGGAGGTCGCCTCGGACCGCGCTCAGCCGGCCGACTACCTGGCCGTGGCGGGGGTGGCCTGGGTCGCGGTGCTGGCCGTCTGCGGCCTGCTGGTGGCCCGCCGGCTCGAGGAGCTCGGGCGCCGCGTCGAGGTGCAGGACGAGCACCTGGCGGCAGCGGAGGTCCCGCGACGCCGCCTGGCCGCGATCACCTACCGCACCGAGGCGCTGCTGGGGGCGCCGGCCGGTCTGCAGATCGCCCTCCAGCCCATCGTCGACCTGACCACCGGTCGCTGGTCCGCCGTCGAGGCCCTGTCCCGCTTCCCCGACAACGCCCCGCCGGACCGCTGGTTCGCCGAGGCCCACGAGACCGGCGGGCTCGGGGTGCGGCTGGAGCTGCTGGCGCTGACCCGCGCGCTCGACGTGCTGCCGGTGCTGCCGCCGGACGTCCAGCTGTCCGCCAACGCGTCCCCCCAGCTCGTCCTCGACCCCGCGTTCCACGAGCTGCTGGACCGCTGCGGCTCCCACCGGGAGCGGCTGACCGTCGAGATCACCGAGCACGCAGCGGTGACCGGGTACGAGGACATCCGGGCCGCCCTCCTCCCGCACCGCGAGCGCGGGCTCCGCCTCGCCGTCGACGACACCGGCGCGGGCTACTCCTCCTTCGCCCATGTCCTGCGACTGCGCCCGGACGTGGTCAAGCTCGACCGGTCCCTGCTGGCCGACATCGACCACGACGCCGCACGGCGGGCCTTCGTCACCGCGATCGTCCTGATGGCGCTGGAGCTCGAGGCGGCCGTGACGGCGGAGGGCGTGGAGACCGCGGCCGAGCTCGACACCCTTCGTACGCTGGGAGTCGACACCGTCCAGGGCTACCTGCTGGCCCGGCCGAGCACCGACCCGGCCGCGTGGCAAGCCTGGGCCCGCCGCGACTGGATGCGCCACGCCGGCCTCCGGGGCGAACGGCGCCCGGAGCGGCGCGGCGTCACCTACGGTTGATGGTGATATCGGCCGAGTAGGAGTCAGGTGAGACCGATCCCGCGGCGCGCCACCGACCTGACCTCGGCCGTGGCCGTCCCCACGGTCTGCGCGCTGCTGCTCGGCCTGCTGCTGCCCGCCGCGGCGGCCGCCGACATCGTGCCGGTCCGGCCGGCCCTGGCGGCCGTCGGCCTGCCGACGACCATGACCCTGACGGCGGCTCCGGAGCAGGTTGCGCTGGGGGCCACGACGTCGCTGGCCGGCCGCCTCACCGACCCGTCGACCGGAGGCGCCTTCAGCGGAGCGACCGTGCACCTGGAGACACCCGCGGCCGACGGGTCGTGGACCGAGCTGGCCCAGCTCACCACCGACAGCGGCGGCGCGGTCCGGTCCGACCAGGCGGTCACCGCCGTGACGACGTACCGCCTCCGTCACGGCGACCCCGGGGCAGCGGAGGCGTCCGTGAGCCCCTCGGTCACCGTGACGGTCCTGCCCTTGACGGCTGCCCTCTCCCGTGAGGCGGTCCAGGTCGGCGGCACCGTCCGGGTCAGCGGCATGCTGGCTTCCGGTGAGGGGGAGACGCTGCGCCTGGAGCGGCGGTCGGCCGGGGAGTGGCGGCGGGTGGACCGCATCATCAGTGGCCCGGGCGGCGCCTACGGCTTCCCGGTCTCGCCGTCGGAGCCTGGCTTCTGGCGGCTGCGCGTGGCGCGCGGCGACGGGTCGTCCGCGGTGGAGCTGCCGGTGCTGGACGCCTACCGGCTGCACCGCTACTCGGTGCGCACCCGCGGGACGGTGCGCGCGGACATGGGTACCTTCCGCGACTCGGTCGCGGCGACATACGCCGATCCGCGGGGGTGGTTGCGCGCGCACCACCGGTTCCGGGCCGTCACCGGCGGGCGCGTGGGGGACTTCACCGTGGTGCTGTCGCAGGCCCGGTACCTCCCGACGTACTCCTGGGAATGCTCCACGACGTACAGCTGCCGGGTGGGCCGGTACGTGATCATCAACCAGGACCGGTGGCGAGGTGGGTCGCCGTTCTTCCCGGGGACGCTGGAGCAGTACCGCCGGATGGTGGTCAACCACGAGACGGGGCACTGGCTGGGCCGCGGTCACGCGTACTGCTCCGGTCCCGGGCGGCTGGCTCCGGTGATGCAGCAGCAGTCCAAGGGGCTGCACGGCTGCCGGGTCAACCCCTGGCCGCTGGATCGAGAGATCCGCGCGGTCTCATGACGGTCCGGCCA